>JALYGX010000376.1 GCA_030776905.1 Cyanobacteriota bacterium
TTTGAACTTTCCTGTCAAGATAAGGTAGCCATATTCCGCATTCAAGATCGGGGTATTGGTATTTCTTTAGAAGACCAGGAACAACTATTTGAACCTTTTTACCGGGCGGCTAATGTGGGCACAATTAAAGGTACGGGACTAGGTCTTTCTATTGTAAAAAAATGTGTAGATTTGCATAACAGTCATATTTTTGTAGAAAGCGAAGTTGGTGTAGGAACAACATTCACAGTTACGCTGCCGCTTGTTAGTTGTTAGTTGTTGCAAGTTAGGAGAAAAAAGCCCTGCAATAATAGTTAGGGATGATTGAAGGTAGGACGTATTTCCCCTCTCCAATCCAGCCGACAGCTCACAAATTTTTCACATTTACTCAATAAGCTTTAATTTAACTAAGTACCGGATGCCTCCAAATTTCTGTGGGGGCTTTTTTTATCTCAGTTCTTTATGACAGCTACACCTTATAACACCCCGTGGTGTGAAGCTTACCAAACCATCACAAGTTCCCCATTGGCTGAAGTAATCTCAACGCAGGATAAAAGTAATATCTTCACTGGAGAGCGCAGCGATGGCTTTCAACTTCCTTGGCTTTAGTGTCGGACTGGTTATCTTAGTGCTGGGAGCTTTTGGTATTCTGCAAGGGCTGCACATTCCTGCTGGGAATCTCATCGATTGGGTAATTGGTGCGGCAAGTTTTTGGTGGTTGCTGGCGATTGTGACGGTGCCTTGGAATATCCACTTCCGAGCTAAGGAAGTCTTAGCCGAGGCGCAGGTGTCAGCAGAAAAAGGGACACAGATAGATGAGAAACAACTCAATTACGTCAGCCTTTTAGCACGTCGGTCATTTTGGATTGCGATCGCTCTCCATGTTTTCTCTGCTATTGGACTCTATACCTTGGCGGCTACTGGCATCAGTGCTGTTGGCTACATTAGTTCTGGTGCGGCTTTACTCCTAACCGCCTTGCGTCCAGCCGTGCGAACTTATGAATATCTTGCTGCCCGATTAGCGATGATTCAACAGGAAATTACTTATCCCAGAGAAGATATCTGGGAACTGCGAAACCGCTTCAGCAGTCTGGAAGAATCTGTCAAGCGCCTTGAAGAACAAATGGACCCTGAAGAACCTTATTCCTGGATAGCTAGCCACCAGCGTTACCAGGAAGAAACTCGCAAAGAGTTAGCGCGTTTGGGAGCTTCTTTGCAAGAACTACGAGCGACAAATGAAACCCAGCACGAGCGATTATCGCGGGAAGCGAGAGTTGCGATCGCACAACTGACAGCAGATGGTCAATTCCTCGACCACGTCCGCGAAATCATCCGGTTTTTTAAAACCGCATAATGGTTATTTGTCCTTTGTTATTTGCCATAGTCAACAACTGAATTGGTTTAAAGACCAATGACCAAGGAGCAAGGACCAACGACATTAAAGTAAACCCGCTGACTCATAGAGACGCCTGACTACTGCCAGAATGCGATCGCCATACTGCGTGTCCGCTGACCAGCGTCCGCTCAACTGCCCAACCAAAGGAGCAATACCACGAGTGATAAAACGAAATCGGGGGCTAACCACCTCTTGCACCAAAGGCTCTAGACTGGCGTAAGCTTTCAATTGTTGGACATGGGCGCGAACACCAAGTCTGGCACTGGGGAATGTTGCGGCATCAGCCGTACCCCCCACATCTCCCAAACCGCCAAAATTATTTTGACTAGCTTTTAGGTCGTCGCCAAAGCGGAGGAAGTTGGTTTCAACACAAGCTTGAGAGAAGGCAATGTCATAATTTACACCCTCAATGGTTGCCTCTTCCCGATAGAGTTTGGGTAAGTCGGGAAACTGAGTTAGAGCATTTTCGTTATTGGCTTTGAGGAACATCATTAACTGCACTTCAGAAGTACTGCCATGCCCCATAATCCGGTCAATCTGACCGGGACAAATCTGTAAGTTTGAGCGCAAAATCACGGTGCGACTAGAATTATCCCAATTAACAGAGATGTTATAGTCCCGAAGTGCGATCGCTTGCACATAAACTACCCCCTGATATTGAACACGGCGAACATTGGGCGCTGTTGATAAATCAATGCCTAGCCGATCTACCAAGTCAATAGGAATGTAGGCATTGCTATTGATAAGGATGCCTTGCTCTCCATAGGTTTGGTTGTTGATGTTGATGTTAATGGGGGAATAGGTGGTAGTTGAGCCATTGGTCGAACCTGAAGAACTACTGCCTCCTGAAACAGCACGACTCCAAGCAGCAAGACCATCAGCAAGACCCAGAGCAATATCGCGACGTTGCTTTTGTAGTAAAGCGCGATCGTCTGGATTACTGAGAAACCCAACTTCCATCACGATTGAAGGCAGGGTCGTGTCCCGACAGAATCTGATACGTCCTACCCCGGTAGAGGTATCGGGTTTAGCGCCTCGGTTGGGCAGTTGGGGTACACGTCGGATTAGAGCGAGTAGCAGCAAGTCGGCATGATTCTTTCGCTCAGTGTTGTTAGCAATGTAGAAGGCAGTTGCTCCTCGGACATCGGGATTGGAAAACGCATCGGCATGGATTTCCAGCGCTACATCGCCTACACGATCGCGAGCATTAATCCATTGAATGGTTTGGCTTAAACTCAGGTCATCGGGGACAGAGAGAACTTCAAATCCACGCGATCGCAACTCTGGCACTACCTGATCACGCAGCAAAATCATCTCTTGGGCTTCAGTCGTGCTACCGACAACTGAGCCTCGGTCAAGATTACCTTGTTCTGTACCACCGTGACCCGCAGAAATAAATATTCGTCCCATGTCTCGCTCTTTTCCTCAGCGCTGTGATTAGCACTTGCTCACTAATACAGAATAAGGATTTCGGGGTTTAACGGCTAGCCCCCTTGCCTGTCATCCTCAAGTATTCCAAGCTATTGACTGGTAGATCGATAAATTAAAATAGCTGACACAGCTATTTAGATCGCTTACCGACGAAGTGGAAATCCCCCGCCTGCATCCAGACACAATTGAAGAAGTCAAGCAACGAGTTGACATAGTTGATGT
>JALYGX010000377.1 GCA_030776905.1 Cyanobacteriota bacterium
GGTGTGGGCAGTTGAACAGTTGGAGAGGGTTGGGGAGAAGGCTGAGGAGGTAACTGCGTCACCTTCACGGGTTTTTGTCGAGGAGGTGAAGGCTTAGGCTCAGGTGTAGGTGGGATTGGTATCATCAATAGTAACCCGTGGAGTCCTAAAGAGACAAACCACGTTGGGCGAATCAGCATCTGTACAGGAGCAGGCAAGTTTTTCAAAAAATGAGGATGAACCATAGCCTTGAAAGAATTGAACTCTCCTTGTCAGGTACAGCAATTGCAGGTATTTTCCTTTTGAATGCCAGTAACCACATACCGTGCTGGCTGTAACAAGCAGTACAAGTTGTTTTTGTGATTGTCTTAGAGCTGCTTTTTGTCACAGCTAGTGGCACCAGATGTTCCTGTATAAACTCTGATCAGGGGCATTTATACGGTAAGATATCTTGCAAAATTTTATCAAGAAGCTACCGTATTTTATTGAATATTTGCAGACGGGGCGGTGCCCAAACTGTTATTGTTTTGTGGAAAAGTTTGCCAGATTGACATCCTGAGATTAAAAACCATGACCCGAAAAGTAATCCGCACGGAAGGCGCACCAGCACCAGTAGGACCCTACAATCAAGCGATCGCTGTTAGCGGTCAAATGATTTTTGTTTCCGGTCAAATTCCTCTGGAACCTAGTACGGGTGAGATTGTTGGAGGAAATGATGTCGTCAAGCAGACAGAACAGGTGATGGCGAATCTTGAAGCTGTACTAACCGCAGCGGGTGCTAAAACTCAGGATGTGGTGAAGACAACCGTATTTCTGGCAGATATGAATGATTTTGCGGCGATGAATGGAGTCTACGCACGATACTTTGAGGAAGCCTTAGCTCCTGCTCGTGCCTGCGTTCAGGTTTCCCGTCTGCCAAAGGATGTTTTGGTAGAAATTGAATGTATTGCTGTTGTGTCGTAATACTCTCCTAATTGACTAAATCGGGAAAAACTTCCTGTACGGCGGGGTGAACCAGTTGGTGATTCTGTACGTTGAGACCTTTGCCCAAAATTGAGTCGATTTTGAGAGCCTCTAAGCCGCGATTTGCCAGCTTGAGGACATAGGGAAGAGTACTGTTGTTCAATGCCTGTGTGGCTGTCCAAGGAACTGCTCCGGGCATATTGGGGACGCCAAAATGGACAACGCCCTCCTCTACATAGGTAGGATTGCTGTGAGAAGTGGGTCGCAATGTCTCGATGCAGCCACCTTGGTCTACCGCAACGTCAACAATTACCGAACCCGGACGCATCTTTTGCACTAAACTCCGAGGTACGAGGATGGGGGCACGACGACCTAAGACCAAAACTGCGCCAATCAGTAAGTCGGCATCGACAACAGCCGTTTCAATGTGAGCTGAGTTACTGTAGAGCAGCTCAACTCTAGAGCCAAAAAGGGTTTCTAGATAAGCTAAACGCTCTACATTCACATCGAGAATCTGCACTTTTGCCCCCATTCCCACAGCAATCCGCGCCGCTTCCGTGCCGACAACTCCGCCACCGAGAATGACAACATTAGCCGCTTTGACTCCAGGCACGCCTCCTAAAAGGACGCCCCGTCCTCCTTGCTGGCGTTCTAAAAACCTTGCCCCAAATTGCACGGAAAGGCGACCCGCGATGATGCTCATAGGGGTGAGCAGGGGCAGTCTACCATCTGGGAGTTCGACAGTTTCATAAGCGATCGCACTGACCCCACAATCGATCAAATGCTCTGTCAAACCCCGATCCGCTGCCAAGTGCAAATAGGTAAACAGCAGTTGCTCTTTTTGGAGAAACTGGTACTCTGGCTTCAGGGGTTCTTTAACCTTAACAACCAGCTCCCGATTCCAAGCCGAGGCCGCTTGGGTAACGATTTCCCCCCCCGCTTGTTCGTAATCTTCATCGGTAAAGCCAGCACCCGCACCAGCCTGAGTCTCTACAAAGACAGCATGACCCGCTTCACACAATACCCGCACGCTACTGGGACTTAAGCCGACTCGAAATTCTTGATCTTTCGTTTCTTTCGGGACGCCTATTTCCATGTTTTACCTCTTAGATAACTAATACTTTTCGGGGACTGTAGAAGGTAACAGCTAGCTACTTGTTACACCGATAGCAGTGGTTGAACTAAAAAGCCAAAAACCCTTCTTCCAGAAACACTGAAGCGAGTGAGGCTGCTATCCTAGCCGCAGGCTCTTAATTACCAGTATGACGATTAAATTTTGCGAACGAGATAAACTTCACGGAAGCCTTAAGTTGGAAAGCCAGGATTCGATTTAGTTAAAACAGGCTACTCGTCCCTGTGGAGTCCGTTTTGTTGAGGAAATGATAGCGATCGCCTGTTCGAGCCATAGCTGTGGGAGTCATCAAGCAAGTTAATGAAAACTTGACAAGCTTTCCTGATTAAAGAATGATTAAAAAGAGTAAAGGAATGTAACTTAATCAAGGCACGAGGTTTGACAACCATGACCCAACCCCAACCAACCACAACCCCACAGCTAGAGGAACCAAAATTTGGCTTTAATGAGTATGCAGAGCGCTTGAACGGTCGTGCAGCAATGATTGGTTTTATGTTGACTCTGATTATTGAGTACTCTACGGGTCAAGGGCTGCTGAACTGGCTGGGTTTGCAATAAAACTAAGAATTAGCGATCGCTTATCGGCAACCTCTAGTGACTTTTGCCCGTCTAGTTTGTATTGAAAGTGCGGAGTGTGGAGTGAGAAAAGAAGACTTAATGTTTTCGCTGCGTACTCCGTTAGTAGTGCTTAGTGTCAAAAGACGGGTGCGATAGTCAGGAAATTTATATCTGGCGAACCAAAAAAGTTAATCCAGTTGGCTCATGCTGCAACAGGTGTTGTGAGTTGCGCTCAAACTTTGAAATGGACACAGTCGCAGCTGTCCTTGCTCATCGTTAATAGGGACGCTGATAAGATAACCTGAAGTTAGATTAAATACTTAAGTGGAATAGAGTAAGTAGCAAGCCGTGATGAATGCTTTATGGCATCGATTTTTGAAGTCAGCTTACCGTAAGGAACCAATTTCTAGCTTTGTCATCATTGTAGGATCTGTTGATGCTGTAATTGGTGGCGTTGGCGAGCGCTGGTCGTTGCTGAGTTTCGGGCTAATGATGGTAGCGCTAGCCGTTGCACTCCGTTGGTGGCAAACCCAGCGTCGGGAGGCTGAACTATCTGAGCAACCTGTCACCCATTATCTTCCCCCAAGTTCGTCCCGGCCTCCTTTACCGATGTTAAGCGCGACTAAGCGTCAGCCGCCTCGATAAGCGATTTGATGTGCGCGATCACTAGGGGCGTTCCCAGAGACTAGGGTAATTGTTAACCCTCGTTCCGTGCGATCGCGCTTTGCTTCACACTCACGACAATTCCATCACGATGGTCAATTCCGCAGTCGATCGCCAACTCAAGATTGGCGAAGTTTCCAGTATTACTGGAATGTCGGTGAAAACGATTCGCTATTACGAAGAAATTGGTCTTCTCACTCCAGCCACAACTCGTTCCCGTTCTGGCTATCGCCTTTTCACTTCTACAGTTTTGAATCGCCTCGCCTTTATCAAAAGGGCGCAATCTCTAGGACTCAGCCTTAGCGAGATTCAAGAACTCTTAGTAGTCCACGACTCTGGCGAGTTGCCTTGTGGTGCTGTTAAGCAGCATTTGCTTCTCAAAGTTGAAGAAATCGCCCAGCAAATTGAAGCGCTGGCAATTCTTAAGTCTGAACTATTGGGCTTACTGTCTGGCTGGCAAGAACAGCCACCTAGCGATCGCATTGCCCAGACGATCTGCCCAAACATTCAGCAGATCAGGCGTGAGGAAGAAGAAATAGAGGCTAGGGGCTAGACAAAGAAAGATTTTCATCATTTGTAAAAACGCCTAACGACTAAAGTCTCGGCTACAGGGCACTTACGCCTGCCGGGAGCAGGCTGATATATCTATGTAGATACTCCCTAGAGGCTCTCTCCCTATCTTCAGAGGTATATAACCATCTAAAAGGAAAATCGTATTACACGAGTAGGCAACACCCTCGGCATAGATATGACTGTCATTGGTGTCAGACGGGCTGCAATGATTCTAGCCACGGTTCATCCAATGCTTATAACTTACAAACTCTAATACCAGTGCTGGGATGTGAGATTCTAAGCTGACGCCTCGGAACGCTTTCGCTATCGCTCACTATGACGTAATTTTGTCCTCAGTGCGTAAGTCCTGAGCTGCTAATCTGTCACTTTACTACAGATTTTGCCAGCCTGTGGTCAGCCAATTTTTAAGACTTGATAAAAAAAGCTTGAGTTTATTGCTTAATATCATCCCTTTGGAATAGGATGCACATAGGTAATACAAGTCATACGATAGTATTACATAAGGAAACATCTACGGAATCAATGTAGGAAGCTGGCAACCGCAGTCTTCTCGCTTGGGGTGCGCTACAGGTTGAATATATCAGGGTTGTTGATCTTTTCTGATGCAATTTCATAAGTCTCCCACTCCAAACTCTTGGGAGTCATAGATATAGCTGTGCGTTGATTCGTAGTAGAATCATCGATTCACTGGCAAAGTTTTCTCTGCCTGGTCTAATTTGCTACGAACTTAAATCGCAGGTATTTTGTGGGGTTGTACCTGAAAAATGAGTGTTTTTGAAACACTCATCAAATTCCTGTGCCTTTAAAAGACTTCTATCCATTTCTATTAAGTTTATTGAACAAACGAGGGATTTTTTTAAATGATTATCCATAAGCTATAGGCGACAAATATTTCTATTTTTGAGAATAATTAATTTTTAGAAAAATAAACAAATATGTTCTTTTTGCAAAATAGTTTAAATCAAGAAATCATGACAAAGAAAACTATTGGTGTCACTAGTTACGTTGAGAAGCCTCAAATGATCCAGGATAAGCGAACGAAAGAAAGACAAGGAATTGAAACATTGTTATCTTCCCTTACTCTTGAAGTAGATAATATTTTTTTTAGTCTAAGGAAAGCTGATCAAATAATTAGACGTGAGCTGAATCTTCTTAATCAACAAAATTTTAAGTCTTTTAAGAAAACATCAATTACCCCTATAAACGAAGAAAAACTAAGAGAAATAATTGAAGCTATACCTATCCAGCATTTGTTGCTAGATGAGTATATTATTTATATGCTTAAAAACGATAATAACAGTATATTCAAGCTTATCAAGGAATACAACAGTTACCTGGATAAAAGGAAAATAGAAGAAGTCGATAATAATAAAGTGCTTAGGGGAATTGATGAAAAGCTAGTTTATTACATTCGGCATTTAGGAGCAATGACCTATCACTTAAATATTCATTTAAATTTACTAAATGTACTAATCAGAAATGCCTCTGGAGTAGCTGATTCTCAGCAAACAGCTATTAAAGCAAGCAAGGAGATTGTAATGGAATACATGGTTAAAGAGTGGGGCGAACAGCAACGAGATGTAAAGTTTTTAGAAATTACTATTGATGAACCCTATGCTATAGTGACTTGGGCATTGGAAGACCTCAGTGGAGATGCTATCTTGCTACAAGATGAGGGATTCTGGCAATTAATAAATATTAGCGCTGGTACCTTTAGTCTAGAAGATTTTGAGAACGCGGATGTACCGTTGGAAGTAGCTCAACGAATGCTAAAATTGCATCATCATAAACTTGGATATTAATCAGCTTCAGTAATT
>JALYGX010000378.1 GCA_030776905.1 Cyanobacteriota bacterium
CTCTAGCACTCCAAAAAGGATTACTCTACCGCACCCAGCAGTCTAGCACTCCCAAGAGGAGTGTTAGCGACAATAGCGGTATAAGAAGTTTAATCGAGGCAGGTATGGGGCAATGGTGCGATTAAAACCGTGGCAGTGGGTCGTGTTGGCAACGCCGATCGCAACTATCATCAGTTTCTTGCTGATATCCGCAGGGTTGCAGATTCACGAGTGGGGCATTAATTGGATTTGGGGTGTAGTCACCCTCCTATTAGTTGGTTGGCGTTGGTTGCTGGTCAAATGGACTCGACCTGCGGTAGACCAGCTAGAAGCCGTAATGGCAGAGGTCAACAAAGAACTGGAATCTGCTTCAGACAACACAACCGTACAGTCAACGGGAAATGACGCTACCAGTAAAGCAGAAGCCGCACTCCAAGAAATTCTGGAAGCCGCACGCAACGATCCGCCAGCGTGGGTAGATTTGCAAATCTTTTGGAAGCGATGCCAGGAGCTTGTCGTTGCGATCGCCTATGTCTACAATCCTGAAGAGAAGTATCCCCTGCTGAACATTTACGTTCCCCAGGCTTACGCACTGATTCGGGGAACGATGGATGACATGGATCGGTGGATGCAGAACTTATCCCCTGCCCTCAATCAAGTCACAGTTGGGCAGGCATACCAAGCCTACGAAGTCTACCGCAAGCTGGAGCCATCCGCTCGTAAACTCTTGCAAGTCTGGAACTGGGCACAATGGCTGTTGAACCCGGCGGCGGCGGTGGCAAAAGTAGCTAGCAAGCGTTCCAGTAACCAGGCAACTCAGGAACTGCTGGTGAATTTGAGTCAGCTACTCCGGGAAGCTGCCCTCAGGAACTTATGTCGGCAGGCGATCGCTCTCTACGGCGGCATTACCCTGCCAACTTCAGAATCCCCCGTTTCCACGCCGACACTACCCAAGGCGAAAACCCAAACCCTCCGAGAAATCCTGACTCAAGCAGAACCCGCCGAAGCCGTTGAGCAAAAACCTGTCAATATTCTACTTGCGGGGCGAACTGGAGCGGGAAAAAGCAGCCTGATTAATACGCTGTTTCAGGCAGATCGAGCTGAAGTGGATGTGTTGCCCAGTACCGATCGCATTCAGAATTACCACTGGCAGACCCAAACTGGAGAAACCCTGACGCTTTGGGATACGCCTGGTTACGAACAAGTTAATCGTGCCGATTTACGGGAACTCGTGCTGGACTATGCGACAAACGCGGACTTGCTGCTGCTCGTCACGCCTGCCCTTGATCCGGCTTTGCAAATGGATGTGGACTTTCTCAAAGACATGAAGGCAGACGTTGCAGACTTGCCTGCGATCGCCATTGTCACTCAGGTGGATCGTCTCCGTCCCATCCGGGAGTGGGAACCGCCTTATGATTGGGAATGGGGCGATCGACAAAAGGAAAAAGCCATTCGGGAAGCTACCGAATATCGCGCTGAACGTTTGGGCGACTTCTGTGATTTTGTTCTACCCGTCGTAACCAGTGACTTCAAAACGGGTCGAGGCGCTTGGGGAGTAGACGCGCTATCGTTGGCACTGGTAGATGCGATCGACCCTGTTAAGCAACTCCGTCTTGCCCGCTTTTTGCGTAACCTGGAAGCCCGCACCGTCGCTGCCGCCAAAATCATCGATCGCTACACCTTCCAGATGGCAACCACACAGGGACTAACGACGCTGCTCAAAAGTCCCGTTCTCCAGTTCATTGCCACGCTAACAACGGGACAGCCAACCTTAGCCTATCTGCTGGCAGAGCAAATTCCAGTGGAACAGTTGCCAGTCGTCATTGGCAAGCTCCAGATGGCTTATGACCTGTTTTCGCTCTTGAGTTCCGGCGAATCTAACATTCGCAACTTTGACCTGCTATCCCTTTGGCCTCTGCTGCTGGAAAACCCTGCTTCAGGCGATCGCAATGCTTGGGCATTTGGTCATGCGCTGGTGGAATATTGGACTAAGAATTTAACCGTTGAACAACTCCGGGAGCGGTTTGAGTACTATCTGAATGTACAGTAATTAATGATCGGGGGTTGCCTGTTGTGCATCCTCGTCAGAAAAGGAGGAAAATGACGGTTCAAGATGATCGTCGGGAAAATGAGCTAATCACTCTATTTCAACTTAAGAGACCTCCCAACGCAACTCGTGGTGGAACAGACGCTATTCTAGATTTAAACGGATTCCATATTCCCTTTGAATTAAAATCAACTACAAGCTCTTCTGTTACTACAGTTCGAGATTTTGGATTAGACCATATTAGAAAGTGGCAAGGAAAACACTGGTTATTTGGTTTCTACGATAAGCAAGGCACCGAATTGAAGTATTGCCTTTATGCTTCTCCCCAAGCAATGACTCAATGGATAAATGAGAAAGAAGCCTATATATTGTCAGACTACAAGTTAGCTCAATTTGCACCTGAGCTGCTTACGATAGATATCCTTTACGAAATTCTTGGACAAAAAGACGTTTATACACTCGAAGAGGCTCGGAGTCTGCAAAAGAAGCAGTATACAACCAAGCAGTACTTTGACACGATGGATTTAAATCAGGGCTACTCTCCAGAAAGAATGCTTTCTATCTTGAAGGCTCGGTGTCGGTATTTGATCGAGAGAGGTGCGACCTTAAATAATCCTCACATTCTGGCTTCTTACTTTCAGGGTTGGGAACAGATTAGCGACAATCATGCTCAACGTTTGCGAGAACTTGTCAGTGAAGCACTTCAGGATAATGCCTGAGCAACAGAAGCTGCAACTTGATAAGCCATTGGAGGCGGAACAGCATTTCCAATTTGACCTAGAGCCATGTAGACAGCCCCAGAAATTGACCATGAATCAGGAAATCCTTGCAAAATTGCACAGTCTGGTACAGACAGCCTGAAGTGACTGTTCTTTGGTACAAATAAATGCGCCTGTTCTCGATTTGCCGCAACACCATTAGGCCAGATTTGCAGCTTTTCCCAAACCTTTTGTGCTGAAACACTACTTAAAACTGAGGTGGTGTGACGCGGCCCAGTTAGAGAACTCCGAATGGTAGGTGATAAGGCATCAAATCCTATATCGGGCAGTCCTAAAGCTTCACGCACTCCCATGCAACGCTGTAAGCTTTCTGTCTGATCTACAAGAGAAAAGAGATTGAGTTGAACATGAGGTGTAGATTTATTTACGGTGAAATGATGCCAATAATGGGTAGGTAGGGGGGAATGATACTTTGCAGCAATTCTTTCATCCCGAAATCCCACAAAGAAAACTCGCTTTCTGACTTGAGGAATTCCGAAAGATGGAGCAGTTAAAATAAATCTACTTAATGTATAGTTCTGACTAAGCGGACGTTCGATCACATCGCGAACATATTGACTGAACTTTTTACCAACCAAGGCTGTAACATTTTCAGCAACAAAGGCGATCGGCTCAATTTCAAGTACAGCTCGGACAAATTCGGGGAACATATCGCGGCTGTCCTCTTTACCTTTCTGACGACCCGCAACAGAAAACGGCTGACAGGGTGGACCACCTTGGATAACATCAACTAAGCCACGATATTGCCGCCAATCTACTTTTGTCACATCCCCCTTAACACCCGAAAAAACTTTCCAGTAGGGTCGAACGTTACATAGGGTAGCACCAGACGAGTCAAGTGTATCGTAGGAAGCAACATGAGTAAATCCGGCTCGGTCAAAGCCAAGGTCAAGACCGCCGCCGCCACTGAATAAAGACAGCGATCGCAATCCATTCCCAGCCAATTGTGGCATGAGGTGTTCGGGATTTAGGCGAGGTACATTAATTGGATGAATTGGCTCTGACCCCTCGCCACGCAGAGCTTGAGCTTTTGCCCTACTAGATGCCTTAGAACATTCTCTATAAACCTCTCTTTTCTCTTCACTGATTTCCCAGCCTTGATGCCAAGATGATACCGCCATGAAATTTGCCTCCTCTTTCTAGGAAGTTCCCTGCATCATCATAAAGGTATAATCCTTAACAGACGGAAGTTTCAAGGGTTTAAGCAAGAAATCAAAATGTTCTGGGGAGAAGAAGACGCCGCATGAAGGAGGGCAGCAAGTACCAGCCACTCCTTGAATTTCTGCGTGACAGTAATCAAGACGAAGTAACCCTAACTTTTGCAGAAATCGAGGCGCTAATAAATGACACTCTGCCTGACTCAGCACGAAGTAAACGGGCATGGTGGAGCAATCGCAGCAAAGGCGCACTACAAGCTTCAGCCTGGATGGAAGCAGGGTATCGCGTTGAGGATGTCGCTTTGGATGGGCAACGAGTGA
>JALYGX010000379.1 GCA_030776905.1 Cyanobacteriota bacterium
TTACGCACTTGAACTCGCTGACATCCACGAAGATTTGATGAAACTCGGTGAATGGTGGAGCGGCATTGAAGATGAAGTTTTTTAAGGGGATTAGGAACCGTTGATTCTGATTCGTTGCTTAGTGTGGCTCTTGTGAGTACCACATCGCATTCAACGCCAGATGAACGGATTCAAGAGAAGCGGCTCTAGCAACGAAAAGCCCTGCACCAAAGCCAATTCGGGTTTCCTCTAGGTCAGATAAGGACGCCGCGAAGACAATATCACCCTGGTCATTCAGATCTGGTGAGCCACTAAACACAGGACCATCATCAGGACGCGCCAACCGCAGCAACCCAACGTCTGTCGGAAGGATATCTCCCTCACTCACAACTTTATGAAGTGTGACCCCATCTCCTGCCCAGATTGCCCGTAATCCCTCCGTATCGAAAGCTCGGAAAACGGTCAGACCATGATTATTAAGTTTTGGCGGGAAACGCTCAATGCGTGAGATTTGTCCATCACCTTCTAGAGCGATCGCTTTTGTCCCCACACTATCAAACCGAAAGATGCCGCGCTGACCGGAACCGAGTGTAGCAATACAAGCAATTTGCCCGTTGTCATTGAAACCGATGCTATTGTCAAAGCTCTGATAGGGCGAGTCGGCATCATAATTTCGATTCGCCACAATCAGTTTTGAGTCGCCCTCCGGGTCGAAAATCCGAATTTGGTCGGGTCGCTCATCGCCAATATCTCCAGGTTGACCCAATCGGACTTTGGCGGCAATCTGCCCGTTGTTATTGAACGAGGGAAGAAATAGGAAGGAATAAATGCTGGATGCGTCCAAGTTGCTCATCAGCGCCAGCGTTGAAGTGGCAGGCGATGGCGTGGCATTGTAGGCAGCCAAGCCATAGGCGTCGGCAAACCTAGCCCGGAAACCAACTGAACCGCGATCATTAACGGTAGGCGATGCCCAACCACAGCTTCCTATCGGCGCTGTAGTAAGTTGAGTACTGGTATTAGTAGCAGCATCATAGTGCCAAATGCCGTTATTGCGCGATCGCAATTGTTCCCAGACTAAACATTCTTGATTGTTCAAAGACACCTTGCTCAAGAGAGCGCCTTTGGGTCCGGTGTAAAGCAGACGCCCCGTGCGATCCGTTCCATACCAAATCGCCTGATGCCAAGCCCCTAAAACCTTAAAGGCGACGTTGCTATTGTTGTTAATTACGGGGGAAATATTGCCGAAGGAATAGCAATTCGGTAGATTATAAGGCGGCGTGCGAGCAGCATTTCGTAACAGTGCTCCACTATCGCACCTAGCTTGTAAGTGGTAGGTGTACCTGGCTGGAATGCTTGAGTAAGTGGATTTAAACATCAATCGCCCAAGACTTGCGCTAAATTGCGGCGTTACATAGAACGTATCCGGAAAGTGAATTTGAGGTTGTGAAACTACAGATGTAGACGCGATCGCGTCTTTCTATCCCCCTTAAAAGTGATTACAGAAGGTCTTTTCGGATAGGTTCTCCATATTCTCGTCCGATTCTCCTAAGTGCTGTAGCTCACATTTTATGGGTGATAACTCTAAGAAGATAGTCCAAACTAACCATGTAAAATAAATTCTGCTGAACCACAAACCGCTTAATGTTATAGACTTGCTTGCGGGTTGACTGAAAAATATTGGGGTGCAAGTTCAGAAAATCTGTAAGCAGCCCTACCAGTTGAAGGCTCGCTCACTAGCCTCCCCAATCAAGTAAGTCAACATGAAGACTCAACGCCTATTGTCCCTTTTTTTCATTACCGTTCTGCTCCTGACGGCTTGTAATCTCCTATCGCGTCCCCAGCCAAAACGTCCGCCCCTTAAGTTTGCTTATAGTTCTTGGCCTGGGTACTTCCCAATCGCGATCGCTAAAGAAAAAGGGTTTTTTACCGCGCAGGGTGTGAATGTTGAGACATTCATCAGAGAAAACGGTCAGGGAATACTGCCTGACTTCGGGGCGGGCAAATTTGATGGCATCTGCTCATCCCTGGGAGAGATAGTACCCATCGCCGTGGCAAACCCAAATATCCGTCTTGTCCTGATGACGGATGAATCGGCAGGTGCTGATGCTGTAGTCGCTCAACCTCAAATTCAAAACATCGCGGACTTAAACGGTAAAACGATTGGGGTGGGCTTGGGTTCCTTTGGTGAGTTATTTGTCACGCGGATGCTGGAAATGAACGATATCACATCCAGTCAAGTGACACTGGTCAATGCCAATGGAGAGCAAATTGCAGATCGCTTTAAAAGCAATGCTATCCAAGCGGGGCATAGTTGGGAGCCTCACGTAGCCCAGATGGTCAAAACGGGTATTCGCGTCCTATTTACCAGTAAACAAACACCCGGTTTAATACCCGATGTCATGACATTTCAGGGCAAAGTACTACGCGATCGCCCTGATGATATTCGGGCTTTTATCCGAGCCTGGTTTCAAGCTGTAGAATACTGGCAAACTCACCCAGAAGAGGGGAATACGCTCATTGGGAAAGTGCTAAAGATTCCCCCAGAAACCGTTTCCTTAGAAGGTGTTAAGTTACTCACCTTAAAGGACAATAAACAAGCATTTACCCCAGGTGATACCACCGATTCGTTATATTACACAGCCCAGTTGTATACCAAGTTCTTCGTCCGCACTGGAGGTTTGACTCGTCTGCCTGATATTAATCAATTACTCGACCCCTCCTTTCTCAAGTAGTCACGACGAGTCATTTAATTGAATCACTCCAAGAAATAAAAATCTATTGACAGCCTACCTAATCTAGGAACTCAAAATGAAACCCAAACAGTTGCTGTCTCTTTTGTTGATCACGATTGTGTTCCTAACAGGTTGTACTCTCATAAAGTCTCCCCAACCCGAACGCCCGCGCCCACCCCTCAAGTTCGCCTACAGTTCTTGGGTTGGATACTTCCCAACAGCGATCGCACAGGAAAAAGGGTTTTTTACCGCGCAAGGCGTAAATGTTCAAACCTTCTATTTAAAAGCTGACGAACCGCAGCTCGCTAACTTAGTTGCAGGCAAATATGATGGGATGACTGCACCCCTAGGGAATGTTGTTAGTGTCGGTGCAAACAATCTAAATCTCCGTGTTGTCCTCAAGATCGACCAATCCGATGGGGCTGATGTCGTGGTTGCCCAACCTCAGATTAAAAGTGTACCGGACTTAAAGGGGGAAAAGATAGGAGTTGATTTGGGTAAATTTGGTGAATTATTTGTCACGAGGATGCTGGAAACTAGCGGTCTTACTACCGCCCAAGTGACGCTGCTTAAAGCCAATGAAGAGCAAGTCGTAACTCGCCTACAAACCAACGAAATTCAAGCCGGACATACCTGGGAACCGTTTGCCTCTAAAGCGGTTAAATCTGGAGCGAGAGTGCTATTTACCAGTAAACAAACCCCTGGCTTAATTCCTGATGTTATTGTCTTTCGAGAGCCAGTACTACGCGATCGCCCTGCGGATATTCGTGCCTTCGTCCGTGCTTGGTTTCAAGCCGTAGAATACTGGCAGAGCAACCCCAAGGAGGGAAATGCCATCATTGGCAAAGTCCTCAATATCCCACCCGAAACCATTTCCCTGGAAGGCGTTAAGTTGCTCACCCTGAGCGACAACCAACAAGGATTTACCTCAAACAACAGCACCGATTCGTTGTACTACACCGCCCAGTTGTACGCCAATTTTTTCGTCCGTACTGGTGGCTTGACTCGTCCGCCTGACATCAATCAATTACTCGACCCATCCTTTCTCAAGTAGTCACGACAAGTGAACTCCAAGGCATTGTCGTGCACAACAAAAAAATGAAAATCTCGCTTCTTCTCAGCACTCAGCACTATTTTAAAGTGAGGTTAGTCATGCAACATTCGCGATCGCTATGTCTGGAGTTTCTGCTCTTCCTCATTACGTTGAGTTTAATTGCCTGTACTGTAATCGCTCCCCCTAAACCTGAGTCGTCACCACTACGAGTCGTTTACGATCCGTGGCCTGGGTTTTTACCGATTGTAATTGCCCAGGAAAAAGGCTTCTTTACCCAGCAGGGGGTTAAGGTAGAAACAGTTTTTACGAAAAATGCATCCGATAAGATTTCTGAGTTCAATGCAGGCAATTATGATGGAATCACTTTAGCGCTGGGGAATGTCCTGACCAGCAGCGCTACCAACCCGAATATAAACATTATCTTAGCAACGGATATATCAGCGGGTGCCGATGCTGCGATCGCTCAATCCCAGATTCTGACCGTGCGCGATTTAAAGGGCACAAGGGTTGGAACTCGCTTAGGCGGATTCGGTGAATTGTTTGTTGCCCAGATGCTGGAAGTCAATGGTATGACGGCTGAGGATATCACGCTTACCAACGCTAGAGGAGAGCAAATTCTTCCGCTCATCCAAACCGATAAAATTCAAGCCGGACACACCTGGGAACCCTATGTCTCGCAGGGAGTCAAAGCGGGTTTGCGGGTACTATTTACTAGTGAGCAAACCCCAGGTTTGATTCCCGATGTCATCGTGTTTCAGGGTTCAGTGCTGCGGAACCGACCCAATGATGTACGAGCGTTTGTACGGGCTTGGTTTCAGGCAGTAGACTATTGGAAAGCGAACCCGAAGCAGGGGAATGCTCTCATCGCCAAAGCCCTCAAACT
>JALYGX010000380.1 GCA_030776905.1 Cyanobacteriota bacterium
CCCGTTAGGATTGGCAACGGGTCAAGCTACCTTTAAGTGCGTCTGCACAGCTTCTAAAGGTTGGTGGAAATTGCTTGCACGGGACAGGTAGGGATACATTGCTCGCAGACAATACAGCGCGATCGCGTAAAGTTCAGTTTAAAGTCTTTCGGGTTGAGGGTGAGGGCTTCTGTGGGACAAACGCCAGTACATAAGCCACAATCGACACAGATGTCTTCATCGATCAAAATCTCGCGACCTACCAGAGAAACATTGATGTCCTGCGATCGCATCCACTCAATCGCCGCATCTAGCTCATCAATATCCCCCAGCAGTTCTACCACCGCTTTGCCGATTTGATTGGGTGCCACCTGGGCGCGGATGATATTTGTCGCTACATTAAAGTCCTTTGCCAGTCGGTAAGTCACTGGCGTCTGAACGGTTCGTTTGGGAAAGGTCAGCGTTACCCGTTTTTTCATGGTCTTGTTACAGTGTTTTTGTGAAAGTTAGCGAATAATAAGTTTGGTTAAGCATGACGGCAAATTCACCTGACTCGGTATCGACATCCTCCCAAAAGCCGGAAATCACAAGCGGTACCCGCATTAGAAATTTTTTAATTGCGCTCGTTGCGATCGCTCTTGGTATTGCCCTCTTCTTTGGACTGCAAACTGAGACAGGGGCAACTTCCCTCGACACTCAAGCCGAGAAATCTACACCACTGGAAGTCGCCGTTACAAATGGTAAGCCAACGTTGATGGAGTTCTATGCTAACTGGTGTACTAGCTGTCAGGCGATGGCAAAGGATTTGGGGGAACTGAAACAGCAGTACGCCGACTCCGTTAATTTTGTGATGCTAAATGTAGATAACACCAAGTGGCTACCAGAAATCCTCAATTATCGAGTGGATGGTATTCCTCATTTTGTATTTTTAGGTCAAAACGGAAAAGCGATCGCCCAGACAATTGGAGAACAACCTCGTACTGTCATGCAGGCAAACTTAGACGCTTTAGTTGCCGCTCTCCCTCTACCTTATACCCAAGCTAGCGGACAGGTTTCTGATTTTGACGCCCCCGTATCCGTACCAACGCCAAAAGCTAGTCAAGATGACCCTCGTCGCCACGGTGCGCAGGTACAGTAAGACTATCTTGCACAGTCATTCACGCACTGAGTTTTGCCAGAAATCTACTGTGTTGGAAGAACTTCTTAGCCAAACGGTGCTTTCTTAGCATCGTTTTTCTTTTCTTAAAAACTTAAAAGTTAGCGGAAGTCTTGAACAAATATTCTACTTGCCTAATAGGGCAAAGTGCTGAGTACAAATCCAGTTGCTTCCTAGCGCGAGAGCGATCAACACTGCCCTAACCTATGTGACTACGGCTATACATCTAGAGTTTAGAAAAACTTATCAGAGTAAACAGGAATTCAAACCCTTGCAGGTAAACCATTTCAAGATTTTTATCTCATACTCAAAAGTAGAAGAAAAAATAACTTCTCATACAACCGAGTTTCAAAAGGTCGTGACTATGGATATGAGTTTAGTTGAAGGATTATCAATCACGCTGCTTAACGCTGTTATCTGCATCTGTTTGCCCAGAGTGCTGACATTACTCTGGTCAAAGAATCCCAACCGGCATTCGGCTTGAAAGACACAAGGGCAGTAGTTCATACAGTACGGACAAACTCATCTACCTAGCCGTAACTCTTTGCTCTGTCACTAAGGTCAGACTAACCCATTCTCCTTTATCGCTATAGGACCGAACCAGCCGTTGACGCTGGTTCGGTTGTATTAACCAACCAACCTCCAGAACAAAAAAGTGACTCGGCTTAATGTGCAAAGGGCAGTTAGAAGATGCGCCATCGGGCAGTAGCAACACCTGAGCAGGTAGGGCGCTTTGGTCAAAGTGAAGAATTGAACCATCAATTTTAGCAGTAGAGGAGATGGTACGAGCGGAGGCTCCAGTTCCATAAGTTAGCTGTTGTAGTAGGCGATCGCTTTCTTCCCGATGTATCTTGAGCTGAGTGGGATATATGTCTGGCGTTCTCAAGTCCGGATAAATTGTCACCGCTTCGCCCTGCCATTCTCCCAGTAGTTGTTCTACTGTTAGGGGGGGGCGTTCCGGGCTGTCCGTACCTGCGAGTTTTTCCCGAATTAACGTTAGCCGCGATAGCTGACTGTCTTTATCAAATAACTGCACTAGACGCAGGCGGCGAGTCCCGTCAATCAAACCCAACTCTGCCCCAAATTCCGAAAAAGGTGCCCACTGGAGTGAGCCTTGGGAGAAAGCGCCATTTTCAAAGAGTAGGGTATTTCGACCCAGAGAACTGTATTCCAGTACTTTTTCGTCTACGGGTTGATTGGGTGGGAGGCGGCGGACAATCTGACGAATCGTTTGGTTATTATTGAGTCCTTCAAAGCTCACCACAGTGGGAGTATCTTCTAGCTGTTCCCCTTGTGGTGAGAAGCGGGTAAATGAGCCTTGCCATTCCCCTAGATTTTGCAGCAGACAGTCCCATTGCGATCGCATCTTTGGTCACTCGTCATTAGTTATTAACGCCAGGGCTAATAACTCCTGACTAAGGACAAAATACCAGGATTCAACCCAGAAAACCAAAGACTTGCCCGTTTAACGCGCAGCAAAGCGGCGAACTGCAAACAAGCTTCCGATCAACCCAATCGAAGTGCCCAAACTCAAAAGCAGTAATGGCAGCAGTAATAGCTGTAGGGGGTTGGGTTGCGCTCCACCCACAATAAATTGGATAAAATCGGGTCCCTTAGCTAGTAAGTTAGCCAGAAACTCCTGAATGCTAGCAATCAAAGCCCAAGCAATTACTGCACCAGCCACACCAAAAGCAATCCCCTGCAAAATAAACGGCAGATAAATCCAGGATGCCGTTGCCCCAACTAGCTGCATAATCTCAATTTCCCTGCGTCGTGCCATCACAATCAAACGAATCGTTGTTGTGATTACCGCAACCGCAGTTAGGCTAAGAACTGTAGTAATAGTGAGGCTTACCCAGCCCAAGCCTTGACTGAGCTGCTGCATTCGTTTGAGTGCTTCATCCAAATACTGCACCTCTTCTATCCCCGGTACTTGAGTCAATTTCTTGGCAAGAATTGGCACATCCTTCGAGGTTCGAGCCTTCACCTTTAGCTCATCCACTAAAGGGTTGCCTTCCAACTGTTCAGTAGCCCCTGCAATATCAGAAATTCCTAGTTGCTTAACCAAAGACGCCCAAGCTTGGTCTTTGGTAATCGTTTTGACTTCCGTCACTTCTGGCAGTTTCCTCACTACTGGCTGCACCATTTCTATTCGTGCCCCTGGATCGAGATAGACAGAGACTTCTACCTGACTCCCGAACTGGTTAAGTAACCCTTCTAACTTCCAAGAGGCTTGCAAACTTATGCCAAACAGAAACAACAAAACAGTGACAGTACTGACTGCCGCCCAATTCATCCAACCTCCACGCCGCAAACCTAAGAGGGTTTCTCGCAAGAGGTAGTCAAGTTTGGTTAGAAACTGCAACATTTTTGACTTCCCAGCACATAGTGCGTTGATGATGGTTCGATGGCATTCGCAGCAAAGTAGTGGCTTGGTGGGTAATTCCCCCAGGCTTGAACGAATAGAACTGTTAGTATTAGAAGAATCCAGAATGTTAAAGTTTATCTGTCTTCGCGAGTTCTTGCCATGACTGCTCAAGTTGTCGTTGAAAAGAAAAAATTAGAAAAGCCACCTTTAGAGATTCATTATCTGGGGAATCGCGTTTTGCGTCAGCCTGCCAAGCGTGTTGCTAAGGTAGATCAGAGCATCCGGCAGTTGGCACAAGAAATGTTGCAAACCATGTATAGCGCTGATGGCATTGGTCTGGCTGCACCTCAGGTAGGGGTTAACAAGCAAATCATTGTAATCGACTGCGAACCGGATAATCCAGAAAATAAACCTCTGGTTTTAATTAATCCGACGATCAAGCGCTTTGGTCGCGCCTTGTGTGAAGGGCAAGAAGGTTGTCTGAGCATTCCCGGTGTCTACATGGATGTCACGCGCCCAGAAGAAGTGGAAGTGGCTTATAAAGATGAGCACGGACGCCCCCAAACCTTGAAGGCAACAGGGTTGTTGTCTCGTGCCATTCAACACGAGATGGATCACCTGAATGGAGTAATGTTTGTCGATCGCGTGGAAAATGGTTTGGCTTTGGCAGAGGAACTGAAAAAGCACGGCTTCTCAGCGCAAGCCGTTAAACCAGTCGATTAACATAGCTGCCAAAAACCATGATGACTCCCAAAAGCGGTGTATTCTTACTAATTTCCTGCGTTGCCGCGATCGCAGCCGTGGGTTCGATTTTTGAACTTTCTTCTGGAAATCCCCAATTGGGTTCATTAGTTACGGGAATTATCCTGGCAGCTAGTGTTCCCTTGACGGGATTATTTTTCTATGCGGCGGTTCGCGATGCCAGAGCAAATCAGTAAGGTTGTTTGTTGTTTGTTGTTTGTTGACCAATAACCAACAACCAATAAGCAATAAGCAACAACCAACCAACAACTAACCACTAATGACTGGTCAAGTTTACAGGGGATTTCTGCGACAGCTATCTACTGATAGTACAGTTGAACTACTGCCCCCTTATGCTCTGTCTGAATATCAAGAGATAGCGATCGGGCGCGACCCAAGCTGTGACATTGCATTAGACCCAAATGATTACGTCATTGTATCGCGCCGCCACGCTGTAATTCGTCCGGTTCCTCCCTTGGGAAATGGCTTCCCCTATTGGGAAATTTCCGACCTCAATAGCGCCAACGGCACTTACATTAATGGGCAGTCCTTGCAAGGTTGGCATCAATTACAGGTAGGCGATCGCATTGAGCTAGGTCAAGATGGACCACAATTCATCTTTGAGTGCCAGTTTAACCCCAGCATCCCTCCCCTCTATTCCCCACCGCCAGCACCACCCACTCACTTCACTAGCACCACAAACACACCTGCAACACCAACGGCTCCTGCCGGAAACCCAAAGCCGGGTTCTGTCACGTTTACCCAGCTATTTCCCCTAGCTTCAACCGGACGGCAATTAAGACAGAAAGCGTTTTTAGTTCCGAGCATCCTAACGGTTGTTTTTGTAGTATTGTTGTTCGCTGCCGTTGGTCAGCCTCTTGCCTTTAACCTGCTGCTGGCTGCCTATTTGGCAGGAGCAGCATTTTTCTTTGTCTATCGACTGTGTGGCAAGCCTAAACCTTGGTGGGTGTTACTCGGTTGTGCGATCGCCACGGGTTTAATTTTAGTCAGTCCCATACTCCCCCTATTTATCACACTTTTTCGCAACATCTTGCCGGGAAGCTTACCCAATCAAGGGGAAGAGGTAAGCTTTATGTCGATACTCATCCGGATGTTTTTTGGGGCGGGGCTGATGGAAGAGTTACTTAAAGCCTTACCAGTGCTGACCCTATGTTTACTAGGGACGCTGCTACGTTCCCCTTGGCGAGAACGGATTGGTGTGTGGGAACCCTTGGATGGGATTTTATTAGGCACGGCATCAGCCGTTGGATTTACCCTGTTGGAAACTTTAGGGCAGTACGTCCCCGACATCATCAACAACGAAACCTTGCAAGCGGGTGAAGATGCGGGTCAACTATTGGGATTGCAGTTGCTGATTCCTCGCGTTCTCGGCTCGGTAGTGGGACATATGGCATACAGTGGCTATTTTGGGTATTTCATTGGCTTGAGCGTCCTCAAATCCAGCCAGCGTTGGCAGATACTGGGCATTGGCTATATCTGTGCGGCTGTTCTCCATGCCCTTTGGAATTCAACGGGATTTATCACACCTATCCTTTTGGCAGTCGTTGGGGTTTTGTCTTACGCCTTTCTCGCCTCAGCCATTCTCAAAGCTAGGGTGCTTTCTCCAACGCGATCGCAAAACTTCGCCACCCGCTTTTTTAGCAACTAATCCGGCAAATTTGATCAATACTAACGCAATCTTCCCTACTACGCCGTCTCTCAAGCCTTCAACGATTTATGCAATCAACTGGCGACAGAAAGTGAAGCCGTATTAAACGAATGACGAGAGAAAATCCCAGCCTAATAGCTTATTTCTTGGAAGGCTGCGACAGGGGAATCTGAATTACAAACTCTGTGCCTTTCCCTAGTTCGCTAAAGCAGTGTAGCTGACCGCCGTGTTTTTCCACGACAATTTGATAACTAATAGACAATCCCAGTCCCGTACCAGCACCTACAGGTTTGGTTGTAAAGAAGGGGTCGAATAATCTAGCTTTGACTTGTTGTGTCATCCCCTGTCCATTGTCTGCAATTCGGATAACTACCTCCTTGGAGTTGAGTACCTCGGTTTGCAGTCGGATTGTGCTAGGATTTGCCTCGATTTCTTCAGTGGTTCGCCTCTCGTTTTGCTCATCTATGGCATCAATTGCGTTGGCGAGCAAATTCATAAACACTTGGTTGAGCTGTCCCGCGTAGCACTCTACTCTGGGCAGATTACCGTACTCTTTAATCACCTGAATTCCAGGATGCTCCGATTTGCTCTTCAAGCGGTTTTGCAGAATCATTAAGGTACTATCAAGACCTTCGTGAATATCTACGGCTTTTATCTCAGCTTCGGCAATGCGGGAGAAATTGCGCAGCGAACCGACAATCTCACAAATCCTCTCGGCTCCTACTTTCATCGAATCCAGTAGTTTTGGCAAATCTTCAATTAGAAAATTCAAGTCGATGGTGGCAATTTCCCCTTGAACTTCGGGTGTAGGATTGGGGTATTCTTGCTGATATATTTTGATTAAACTCAGTAAATCTTGCGTGTAAGCACTGGCGTGAACTAGATTGCCATAGATGAAATTCACAGGGTTGTTGATTTCGTGAGCCACCCCAGCTACCAGTTGTCCTAGGCTAGACATTTTTTCGCTCTGTACTAGGTGGGCTTGCGTTCTCTGAAGTTTCTGCAAAGCCTGTTCGAGTTGCTGAGCTTGGGTAAGGGCTGTCGCTGCCGCCGTGCGACTTTGCTTGTAGAGTTCGGCTTGTTGGATAGCGATCGCCATTTGGTCGGCAACGGCACGAATTAACTCCACTTCGGACTTTTGCCAGTGGTACGGGCGCAGGCTCCTCGCTAACGTAATACTTCCCCAAATAGAGGAATCAGTATGTAAGGGTACCATTAACCAAGCGCCTGGAAACACTTGAGCCAAGTCTAGGTTGACCTCCTCTTCAAAGGTATCGGTATTGTAAATCTCTACAATTTCTAAACGCTTGAGTCGGTTGGCAATCTCATTATTTTCATCGGGGATTTCTATTGTTACATTCTCTGGCCAATCCGGCATACCATAATTGGCGACATGAATCCAACACTGGCGTTCTGGTAAATACTGCACGATGTGAGCGCGGTCTACTTGTAGGAGTTCGCCAATCTCACGGACGGCTGTAGAAAAAATAGTACTTAAGTCTAGAGAACTGCGAATGGCTTGCGTGACTCGATTAATTGCCTGCTCTCGTAAGAAATGAGCTTGAGCTTGTTCGTACAATTGACTTTGCTGAATGGCGATCGCTACTTGAAACGCCAAAGCAGTCAGCAAGTCAATCTCAAATTGCTGCCAGTGTCTCGGTTCTGAACAGTGATGGGCAATCAGCAGTCCCCACAATTGTTCTCGTTTCAAAATCGGTACTACCAGATTAGCTCTCACCTGGTACTGCCTGAGTAAATTGAAATGACACGGGCTGAGATTGGCGGTGTAGATATCCTCCATTGCCTTCACTCGACCCTTTCGATAAGGCAAGATATAAGCTTCCTCAAAACAAGGATCGTAGATATTTGAGCCGAGAATAGACAGGGAAGGGTTATCGACTGATTCCACAACCACTTTCCCACTCCAGTCCGGATCGAAGCGGAAAACGATCACTCGGTCGCAGGCGAGAACTTGTCGCACTTCCGCCACGGTGCTCTCTAGAATTTTCTCCAGATTTAAAGATTTGCGAATCCGTTGGGCGATCGCTGCAATTAAGCGCTCTCGTTGAAACTGCTGCTGTAGTGCGGCTTCTGCCTGCTGGCGTTGAGCGAGTTCCGTTTGTGCCTGGTGATAAAGTTCAGACTGCTGGATGGCGATCGCGGCTTGGGTAGACAGCGATCTGAGTAAATCGATTTCCGACAGCTGCCACTGTCGTGTCTCTCCACACTGTTGAGCAACTAGCAATCCCCACAATTTCTCCTCATGTACGATCGGTACGACCAAGTTAGCTCTCACCTGAAACTTAGCCAGTAGATCGACATGACAGGGAGCCAAACCTGCTGTATAAATATCTTCTACCGTTTGGACACGTCCCTGTTTGTAAAGCTGAATATAGCTTTCGGCAAAGTAGCGATCGTTAATGATTGTTCCTGCAATGGGTATCCATTCAGGCGCTACCGATTCTACAACCACAACCCCACTGCCATCAGCATGAAGACGGAAGATAATAACGCGATCGCAGGTAAGAACTTTCCGGACCTCGGTTACTGTCGTATACAAAATCTCTTCCAGATTCAAGGATTGGTGAATCCGTTGAGCGATCGCTCCCACCAATCGCTCCCGGAGAAACTGCTGGTACAGTGCTTCTTCTGTCTGCTTGCGCTCGGTGATGTTCATCGTCACACCAACCAGGTGTATCGGTGTGCCTGTTTGGTCACGATAAACCTGACCTTTGTTCCCTACCCAGTGCAGGCTGCCGTCA
This sequence comes from Cyanobacteriota bacterium, assembly GCA_030776905.1. Taxonomy (GTDB): domain Bacteria; phylum Cyanobacteriota; class Cyanobacteriia; order Cyanobacteriales; family Coleofasciculaceae; genus CADCTM01. Next base: position 8,676 of record JALYGX010000380.1, read on the forward strand.
GGCCAGATGACTCGAAATTCAATTCCGTAATCTGCACCTTCCTTAATGGCACGAGTCACGGAGCGAGTAACGTATTCGCGGTCTTCAGGATGGACGCTCTGGAGAAAGGTTTCATAGGTTAGATGATAATTACCTTTCGGCATACCCAATATGGGTCCTAAATGGTCAGAATATACGATTTCATTCGTCACAATATTCCAATCCCAGGTGCCCATCTGAGCTGCTTCTAAAGCTAATCTGAGCCTAGCTTCACTCTCCCGCAGTGCCTCTTGTGCCTGCTTGCGATCGGTGATGTCCTCCGAAATAGCGACTAGATATTGAGGCTCGTGGTTTTCATCGTAAATAGGGACCTTGATAGTATGGAGCAGCCTTCTCCCTAAGCTATAGCTATCAATCGGTTCTTCAGCAATATCCTCTAGGGTTCCTCGTGCAAAGGATTGTCGATCTTTTTGCTCAAAAAAGTCCGCCTGCTCTTTGGGGAAAAAGTCCTTATCGGTTTTTCCGATTACTTGCTGTGACGTTAACCCGAATAGCTTTTCGCTGGTTTTGTTCCACAGCCTAAATGCACCAAAACTACCTTCTTTCCCATCTTTTACAAAAACAGCTACTGGCAGATTGTCAATGATAGTCTGCAAGAAGTTACCAGTCTCTCGTAATTCTGCTTGTTTATAAGCGCTAATGTCCTCACAAACTAAAGTGACAATTGGATTTGATTCGGTTCCTGGCACCAAGCGAGCGATCGCTTTTACCCACATCATCTCACCGTTCTTGCGAACCATGCGGGTTTCCCATTGAGTGATCTGAGTCGGCTGTTGTTGCAAATCGCTCAACTTAGCTTCACATTCAGCTTGGTCTTCCCAGTAAAAAACGTGTGTGAGTGACTTTTGAACTAGCTCTGCGGCATCATAACCCAGATAAACAGCACCGAATTGGCTAACCGAAAGAACAATACCTACCGAGTTGAAAGTAAAGCAAATGCAGGGAATACTCTCATATAGTGTCTGAAGCCGATCTAATTGCGATCTGTTTTCTTGTATGGGTTGAGATTCTTTCGACTGACAGCGTTCGCGATCGGATTCAACCTGTTGAGGTCGCCTCAAGTTAGCTTTTTCCTGAGGAGACTCATACCAATTAGATAGGTAATTGTAGTTCATTTTTCAGC
>JALYGX010000381.1 GCA_030776905.1 Cyanobacteriota bacterium
CCTAGAACTCTTGTATACGAAGCGATCGCCACATTTTTTTCTATTAACAAATACAACAAGCAAGTTTTTGTAATAGGATAGCTTGTATTGCTTGACTGATAAAGCTTCTAGAGATTGCCCTTCCGGAAAGTGACAGAAGAGGGATAGCTGGGAAGCCTGAGTTGATTCTGTGGTGGCTGAACTTTGACTAACCACCGGATAAAGATGAGGCTAGAGATAGAGAGGGACTGAAGCTGACCTGAAAGAAAACAAACACTTGTTTAATTTAGTAACCTCCCTCTTTCTTCATGGACAGAAGGTGAGCAAGACTTCATCGAAAACCTTTTTTGCTGTATTCCCAGCAAGCGATCGTATTCTTCTCTGACAGTCCCGAAACACTCGCACGCCGACTCTTTTAGCCTCCCTTGGTCGAGGATCTGGACGATACCGCGCTTATAGGAGATCAGACCTTGCTCCTGAAGTTTCTGAGCAGCTTGGGTAACACCAGCGCGGCGCACGCCCAGCATATGGGAAAGGAACTCATGCGTCAACCTAATCTCGTCGCTGTTAACACGGTCTTGTGCTTCGAGCAGCCAGCGAGGCAAGCGTTGTTCCAGAACGTGGAGGCTGTTGCAGGCTGTGGTCTGCGAGATCTGCGCGATCAGGGCTTGGGTAAAGTGCAGCAGCACGTCGCGCAGTTCCCTATTGCGATCAAACTCTTCCAGCAGTATCCGTGCATCTATCTTGATCGCGCTACCCGCGATCTGTACGATGTATTCCGTCTGCGTGGTCTCTTTGCCGCCCATGATCGCGTTGATGCCGAGCACTTCACGCCTGCCGATGATGCCCGCCTCAGCCGTGAAACCATCCCTCATGGTGATCGTGATTGAGATGGCGCAATCGACGGGAAAATAGAGAGCCTCGATAGTCTCGCCAGGATGGTGAAGTATCTTGCCCTGTTTCAGCGAGACTCGCTTCAGGTTGGGAGCCAGCTTCTCGTATAACTCAGGAGACAGGGCATCAAGCAAGCAATTTCCAGTAGTCATGTTAGCCCTCTCAAAAAATTGTGTGCAAAAACTTTTTTGTAGTAACCCTCATCACAACTTTACTTAATCTATTCTTAGGTTTCTAATCAGGATGATGCTTTTAGATAGGGAATACTTCTAACTCCAATAGTAGCTGTAAGCACAGAGCTAGTTAACAGTTAACCTGTTCTTTTGATAGATGCAAGCAAAAGGAAAAGTTTTCAGTGCTACGGATAAACGATTGAGCAACGCGAATCAACATAAAAACGAAGCAAGCGACTGAAACTAGAGACGGCGAACACTTACAGCCGTCTCGTGGGTTTAGCCGCTGAAAAAGCGCCAAAACTTTTCAACTATTCCCTGACCCGATAGCGGATATACGCCAGACACTCTCGACGGGAACCCGTGAATTCAGCCTCTGGTAGCGATGGCGGGTTATTTCTGCCACGCTGCGCTAGGGACTATTGGCTTATGCAAAAAGGGGGTTGATTTACGAAAAAGCCGCTTTATCAAAGCAATATCCGAGAGATCACATTTTCTAACGGTTAGAAAATGTGATCTGGCGGAGATTCCTTGTCAAAAATCTTGGAGTTCGCCTCCCTCATCGATCCAAAGCCCCCATTCACGATGAGCCGCGATTAGTCGCTCTACCTTGGGAGCCGTGAGGGGGTTAGCTAGGAGCGATCGCAAAGTTTCGACCGAAGGCATTTCGTCTGCTGGGAAAATCAGTCCATCTTCGACATGATACCCCAAATTCCGAGCCGTCATTCGGGCAAGGGCGGCTAGCGCGGGGGAATTCAGCCTCTCTTGGAGTTCAGCAGGGCTGGGAGGCGCAGGCTCTGGGTCACTGGATAATTCCTTGGCTGGCTCTAGTTCGGCTCTGGCAGCAGTTTCCGGCAGACCTTGTAATTGAATACTGCCAGCTTGCAAAGAGGCGATCGCACTCCTTAATTCCTCTACACTCACTTCCCGCTCTGGCAATAGTTCTGGGTGTAAATAAGCGTTCTGGACACCGAGCTGCTTTTGCTTTTCCCAGTCGTCTTGTAAATTGGCGATGCATCGCTTGCAGAATTCCCAGAGTGACCGAGCCAAATTAACGTCCTTGAGCTGTTGATGGGCTGCTGCGATCGCCTGTTCATCGGTCATCTCAGGCTTTTTGAGGCTTGTCTTGAGGTAGGAGATGAACAGCGGAAACACTTGCCCAGGAGCAATCTCCCACTCTTGCTTCTCCGAGCTGCCCACCTGCTGCCCTTCACGATACTCGCTCAAGTATTGGCACGGCTCCCCAGCATTGATGCTTTTGATGATTGTGCTGGACCATGCCGCAGGGGACTTTTTGCCCTGGCTTTTCCCCAGCTCTAGAAGCGCCTGGTAGAAGCCATCACGCTCGGCATCGGAGCGGAAACCGGAAAGGCGATCGCTTTTCAGTTTGGGCAATGGTTTTAAGTCACTTTGAAGCACTTCAGAACATTCCGGCTTAGGTAATGGCTCTGGGTTAGCTTGAGTTAGTTCAACGTAATTTGAGTCAAGCGCGGCGGAAAACTGATCTTCACCAGAATCTTCTTGTTTTTGTGGTATCTCCTGTGTATTCCTTAAGGAAGCCAGTTCCTCCTGCTCTACTTCATCTTCATCAACTGTCCAGGGGTCTGGGACTTCTTCTTCTTGGACAAAATTCATTTCCTCTCGCTCCTCTAAGAGAGAGGATGAATTTTTGGATGAATCTATAGAATAGATCTTTGTATGTGTTTCAACACTGACACAACGGGTTTCATCGTTGACACAGCGCGTTTCATTGTTGACACAGCGCGTTTCATCGATCGCAGGCTGAGATTTTTTCCGACCTTTTTTGGACTCCTTCGACTGGGAAGCAAGGTCAGCTAGAGCAGCTTCGAGGCGACTAGAATCAATCAAATAGGCGTGAGTCTTGTCCTGACCATTGCGGCTGTTTAACTCACGATCGTTCTTTTTGACCAGGAGAATCCCCAGCTCTACCAGTAAGGCGATCGCCTGCCGAATAGTATGGAGGGAGTAGGCGCAGGTCAAATCCTTGTAAATCCGCCGTAATGCCTGGTAGAACCAACGCTCCCGGTAATGCTTGCCCTTCCAATTGTTCCCGTTCAGGAAGTAGCTCATCAGCTCTGCCCCGCAGCACAAAAGTTTATTCGGTTTTTCTGGTGCAAGTCGGGCAAGCAAGTCAACGTAATCTAATCTGCGCTGTGCAAATTGGCTGTGCGATCCTACTAACTCGGCGTTCATACCTTCCTCGTTTGTTGGCTATCCAGAGGAAGCGTGATAGACTTGATACAACAATTGATACAACAATTGATATAACAATTGATATAACAATTGAATCAATTACTGAGTCATCACCTTCTTCTGGGTGGACTGTAGCTAGCGCTTATCCGGCTAAAGAAGGAGCGCTGGCTCTGGCTTTTTTATAACTGATAATTTGACGATACCAGGTTGTCGAGAATCCGTCAAAGTCTTACCGCGTTTGCGTTTCGGAAAAATCTAACCGTTAGAAATTCAGCAATTAATTTCTCACCCCCCGATTAGCTGAAAGATACAGCCCCACGTAGCGCCTCGCCCCTTCCATATCCCGCAATACCAGCGACTCAGCCACTGAGCGCACGGCAGGAGGGTATTGCCTTGAGTTGCGCCTCGAAATGGGGTGGAAGCTGGGCACGGAGAGGGCGATCACCTAGGTTGTAAACGCCTAGCGTTTCAGTCACTCCACACCTCCTTTCTTTCCTCTGCCTTTGCCATCGCCGCTGGTAGACGTGGAGGGTTCGTTGTCGCCTCTTTCTTCGAGTACCTTAAGGATTATCGTTGCCGCCAAATTACTGACTGGGCGATTTTCCTCCTTTGCCCAATCTTTCAACTCCTGTAACTTGTCTTCTGGCAAATAGACCATTACCCGCGATCGCGACGGCATTAGCTCTAACTCAATCATTGGTTACTCCCATAATCCACTGAGCGTTGTTGAGATGTCAAAAATTTCTTGGAGATGCTCTTGACATCCTGGAGCATCTCCAACATACTAACAGACATAGACGCGCAAAGAACAGAGGCAAGCGTGAAACGCACACAAGCGGATATCAGCGTAAATGGTTGCGAACCTTGCCAAAAGCGACTTAACGCCAATGAATACAAGGCATCTAGCCAATTTGAACCATGAAAACTCAAGAACAGTTAGAGACGCTGAACGGACAGACGTATCCCTCAAGCTACGGACAGATGTATCCTCAGAACTCCTTGGTACGTCCATGTGTGGTCTTCGACGGTGGGAATCGATTTATTAAGTGGCTTGACCCCGAAAATAACGTCAAAATCATCCCTTCGTGCATTAAAGAAGTGTCGGAGTATCAATGGAAGCGCTTACGTCCTGACCCTGAAACAGTGCTTTTAGAGGTCGATGGTAAGCGT
>JALYGX010000382.1 GCA_030776905.1 Cyanobacteriota bacterium
ATTCCGATGTTGGAACAAGGTTTTTTTCACTTAATAAGCATTATGAATCAGTTCAACGCTTATGTTCCGGATGGATAGAATCACAGAAGCGTAAATATTTTACTCTGACCAGAGTGACAAAAGAGGGATAACTTGTCCATATTTTTCCGCCATCTATGGATGCATTTCGCTTTACGTCAATAGACCTCTTGCAAAAATCCTTAAAGGGCGAAAGCGTTGCGGTAGCCTGCTGCTACATTTCGACTTTTGCAAGAAGTTTAATAGCATCTCAAGGCATCTTCATTCAACAAAAAACCCCTCCATAGCTAAAGAGGGGCTTTTTTGGCAAAAGTATGGAAGCTGAAAAAACTTACCAACAAAGCTCAGAGACTTACCTAAACATAGGTAGCAATATCATAAGTTTGACGATCGCACCAATATGTTCAAGCTGGCAAGTTTGACAAACTCGGTTTTATATTAGCCTTCAACAACGACTTTACCTGCCATGCCAGCACCACGGTGGGGTTGGCAGTAGTAGGAGTATGTACCGGGTTCGATATCTGCCGAGAAAGTCTTTTCGTAAGACTCACCGGGAGAAAACTTTAACTTTTCGTCAGATAACTTCTTCGCCAGCGCCTTATCTCCACCAGGGATTTTAGTATCATCAAAAACAATGTTGTGGGGAGGAACTTTATTCATCACCCACTTGACTGTATCACCAGGCTTAATAGTTACAGTTGCTGGTTCAAATTGAAGCAATCCCTTGTCTGTACCCATTTTCACCGTATAGGTATCTGCTGCTGCTGGGGAAGCTGACAAAGCGAAGCTAGCGACTACTAGCAAGATTGTAGACAGTAGCAACCCTAGCCTGCGTGGAATTGCGGCTTTAAATTTCATCATTTTCTCCAAAAATTCGCAATTGAATCCTTTAATTCATATTTTAGGGCAACTGTTTGCTTTTCTTTCTGTTTCCAGAACCCTGCCCTAGCAGTTCTAGAAATTTGATGTCCCCCATCCGGGCGCTTTTTGTGCTGCTCTGAGAACAAATGCCGCTAGCTTTTCGATTTGCTCTTGTGGCATCCAGCTTTCTGGAACTTGGCGACACCAAAAGCTTGGCTCACTGCCATCGTAGGTCATTGGCTCCCTGAGGAAACCCACTAAACCATTAATAGTATCGCGGGGTGGGGTAGCACCCGCCAGAGTCTTTAGAGATAGGGACACCGTTGGATCGGGCAACGTCGCACCGCCAACGTGACAATTCAAGCAGTGGGTCTCAAATAACTCCTTACCTGCGGATAAATCTTCGCCAGAGAACTGTGCGGTCTGACCCTGTCCATTGACATCCAGCAAGACGGGTTCTGCGGCTTGCAGATAGCGCCTGACATAGGTGTCTACAGCAGCGTTAGCGGGAGAGCTGACCAGAAAGACGCTGAAAACAGTAATGAAAGCGGCGAGCAGACAGGGAGCTGACAACAGTTGACGCCCTCTGAAGTGCAAAATTCGAGTGGTTTTTATTAAGCAGGTCAGCATCTTTACCTCTGAAATAGATAGCGTTCGGCAGCTTCCCTCGTTACAAAATGTCATTAGTCATTTTTCACTAGTCTTGAGTTGACGCTTGATGAGCGATAACCAATAACCAATGACCAATGACTAAAACGAGTATTAGTTGAAGACTTTACCGCCTCCCCACATTTTGCCGAGGATTTTCGGCTGGAGGAGAATATGACCAGCGATCTCCTTGAGATCGTCGTCTGTGAGGTTTCTCATCTCAGGATAGATATCGGCGCTCTTTTTGCTGGGGTGCAACTCAGAAATCTCAGTTTCCCCATCATAGGTAGTGGGATTCTTCATGTAATCCACCAAAGCGGCGATGTTATCGCGCGGCGGCGTAGCTCCAGCAAGAACATCAGTAGATAGACCCACGTTAGGGTCAGTTTTCGTTCTGCCTCCAGCATGGCATTTAGCACAGGCATAGTTAAAGAGGCGTTTGCCTTCCTGTACTTGTTGAAGGCTGAGGATAGTTGTGTCTCCCTCTGTATTCAACGGCACTGTGCGGACATCCGTGTCAAGTTCAACGGCAGCGACACTCCCCACAGCTATTTGAAAAGCGAAAAATATCGTTGCCACAGCAAGCAAGATGAATCGCTTCATTCTTGGTTCTCCTTTGAAAATTTGGCTCATTTGTTTTGGATTCTCAACACAGCATGGACTCAATCTGGAGGGTATCCTGTACCGCAGGGGTATTCCAGTCAACCAGTTATCTGGGTCAGAAGACTTCTCTCGTGCAAAGGAAACGCGCCTTGGATCTGTTGGATCTTCCCAAAGGCATAGCTCACAACTATTGCGGTTGAGTTTAATCTCCCCTAGTAGGAGGTATCACTGAGTCCTGTCTTTGGGACAAAATCTTAGAAATAATTGCCTTGGCATCCTCCAGAGCTAGACGGGTGTCTTGAGTTTTGCAAGCAATTCCCAACTGCTCGCCTAGATGGTTACCCTCCTCAATGGGAAAGTGGTATTCTGCGGCAATCTCCGCAAGTGATAGGTCTGCAAACCCCATAATTATTGTCTGACTGAATCAAGATCGAGTCGCTCTAATATGAATATGATGCCACTGAGCGACCCCCTTTCCCTACTTCTGTGACTTGGTTGGGATCGATGTTCAGCAACGACTCTTCACCTAGCACTCGGCCTTCTCACTTAAGCTCCGGCACACTCAGCACTTCGCACGCCTAAGTTTTACTAGCCTTTTGAGAGATGTAGAGTTACTCTAAGTGCGTTGATCAAATGTCAATTTGAGTGCTGAAGGGGTCATCTAACAATGAAATCTGCCCGGTTACGCGAGTTGTGGTTGTGTTTCATTGTGCCCCTGAGTGGAGTCCTTGCCTCTGGGAGCGTTGGGCTTTACCCGACTTCAGAAGCAATCGCTCAATCTATAACCCCAGCCCCTGACGGCACGGGTACAGTCGTTACCCAAGACGGTAACCGCTTTAATATCGGCGGCGGAGCCTTTTCTGGAGACCGAGCGAATTTATTCCAAAGTTTCCAGCAATTTGGACTGGATTCGGGTCAAATAGCCAATTTTGTATCTAATCCTTCGATTCGTAATATCCTAGGTCGGGTTGTCGGCGGTAACCCCTCAACGATTAACGGTTTAATCCAGGTGATTGGGGGCAACTCCAACTTATTCTTAATCAACCCCGCCGGGATTGTCTTTGGCTCGAATGCCCGTCTTAATGTCCCAGCCGACTTCACCGCTACGACAGCGACTGGGATTGCCCTAAAAACTGATAGTGGCGAGAGTAATTGGTTTAACGCCTTCGGTAAGAATAACTATCAAACCTTAATTGGCACACCCAGTTCGTTTGCCTTTAACCTCGCTCAAGCCGGAACGATTACCAACTCAGGCAATCTGGCAGTGCAGCCGGGGCAAAATTTAACCTTAGTTGGCGGTAGTGTGATCAACACGGGTCAATTAACAGCACCGTCTGGGAGTATTAGCATTGCGGCTGTGCCTAGTAAGAACTTAGTCAAGATTAGCCAACCCGGACACTTACTAAGTTTGGAGATTGAACCCCTAACAGCCAGCGATGGACAGCCACTGCCGATTCAGGTACAGGATTTGCCCGTTATGCTGACAGGTAATAGCGGCTACGTCCTCAACTCTGGGCAAGTCTCAACCACGGCTAGCAATCCAGGTGCGATCGCACTGACAGGTCGGGTACTGGAAAATCGCGGTCAAATTCAGGCAGATGGTAACAATGGCGGCAGCATCCATCTAGAAACAACAAATTTGCTCGATGCTGGCACAATCAGCGCCACTGGCAGCACTGAAAGGGGTGGTGAGATACAAGTCAATTACACGGGTACAGTAATTCAGACGGGTAACGCCCTCACCTCAGTGAATGGTACGACTCAGGCAGGACTTATTGAATTTAACGGAGGTACAAATACAAGACTGACCACCTCTGGCACCTTGTCAGCTACGGGAAGGCTAGGAGGTAAGGTGCATTTATACGGGCAGAATTTACGACTGCTGGCTACCAAGGTGGACGCCAGTGGGAATCATGGCGGCGGAGAAATATTAGTAGGTGGGGACTATCAGGGGCAGACACAAGGGGCACTTAATGCTCAAAACACCTTCGTCAACCCTGCCAGCACTCTAAAAGCAGACGCCCTCACTCTAGGCAACGGAGGTCGGGTCATTGTCTGGTCAGACCAACAGACAGACTTTTATGGCAGCATCACGGCTAAAGGAGGCATCCTGGCTGGGAATGGCGGCTTGATGGAAGTCTCCAGTAAGAACGATTTAGTTTTTGGTGGGATGGCGGATGCGAGTGCTGCCAAGGGACTGCCGGGGCAACTGCTGCTTGACCCCAAGAACATCACCATTGATACCAGTACGAGTAGCAGTTCGTTTCAACTGTTAGACCCCAATCCGGCAGCAGACAATAATTTTGGCAATGAGACAACGGTCTTGACCAATGGCAATATTGTGGCATCTGCACCCGGAGACGACTTGATAGCAGAGGATGCTGGGGCAGTTTATTTGTTCGACCCGCAAACGGGGGCGCTGTTAGGTACGATTAACGGTGCGTTGGCTGGCGATAGATTTGGCTTTGGGGCGCTGAGAGTTCTGAGTAATGGCAATTATGTTTTCGGCAACATTTTTGCCACAATTAACGGGAATACGGGTGCTGGAACCGTGATTTTAGCCAACGGTACTACGGGGGCAGAAATTAACCGTATCTCCGGTGCTAATCCGGGCGACGCTTTTGGCAGTGCTTCGATCGTACCCCTGACCAACAGTAATTATGTTTTTGGCAACCCATTGGCAACCATTGATGGGATTCCTAGGGCGGGAACAGTAATTTTGGGCAACGGTACTACAGGAGAAGAAATTAGCCGCATCTCTGGTACTAGACAAGATGATGTTTTCGGGAACAGGGCTTTCACTGCTTTAAGCAACGGCAATTATGTCTTTGGCAACCCGAATGCAGATATTGGTGGGCTTGACAATAACGGAACCGTGATTTTAGCCAACGGCACCACCGGAGTAGAAATTAGCCGCATTTCCGGTGCTAACTCTAACGACTTTTTCGGTGACAAGGCGATCGCTGCCTTAAGCAATGGTAACTATGTTTTTGGCAACAAAGAGGCCACCATTGGCGGGCTAGCTAGGGCTGGAACGGTGATTTTAGTAAACGGTACTACGGGGTCAGAAATTAGTCGCCTTTCGGGTACTAACGCCAATGACCTGTTTGGCTCCGGTGAAATTGCAGCTTTGAGCAATGGCAACTATGTTTTTGGTAATCCCGATGCCACTCTAGCCGGGATAAATGCTGCTGGAACCGTGATTTTAGCCAACGGCACTACAGGGGCAGAAATTAATCGCATCTCTGGAGTTAACCCTAACGACCGATTGGGTTCTGGTGCGATCGCATCTTTGAGCAATGGCAACTATGTCTTTGGTAATCCGGATGCCACCATCGCTGGGATAAATGCTGCTGGAACCGTGATTCTAGCCAACGGCACTACAGGAGTTGAAATTAATCGCATCTCCGGTGCCAACCCCAACGATAGGTTTGGGAGTAAAGCCATTACACCCCTAAGTAACGGCAATTATGTCTTTGGTAACCCGGATGCCACCATTAACGGAATCAGCGCGGCTGGCACGGTGATTTTAGCGGATGGTGCTACAGGAGCAGAAATCAGCCGCATCTCTGGTGTCAATCCCAATGACCAATTTGGTAATGGTAACTTCGGCAGTGGTGTGAGCGCTGTCCTAAGCAACGGCAATTATATCTTCGGCAACCCAAATGCCAGCATTGATGGGGTAGAGGCTGCCGGAACAGTGATTCTAGCCAATGGTACTACGGGAGCGGAAATCAGTCGCACCTCCGGTGTCAATCCCAATGACAACTTAGGCAATAAATTTATCAAAGAGTTAGATAACGGCAATTATTTCTTCGCGTCTTCAAATGCCAACGCGGGTGCTGGACGGGTCGATATTGGTGTTGCTGACCCTTCTACCCTCACCTCTAGTTATTTTCCCGATCGCAATATCACCATCAACCCCCAGCTACTCACCCAACTCGCCAACACGGGTACAGCCGTAACCTTACAAGCCAACAACGACATTACCCTCAACAACCCCATCACCATTGATAATCCCAATGGCGTAGGCGGCAACCTCACCTTTCAGGCAGGGCGCTCTCTGCTGCTCAATGCCGACATCACAACCGATAATGGCAACTTGACTTTAATTGCCAATAATACCGTCGCTAACGGGGTAGTTGATGCCCAGCGCGACCCTGGTCAGGCAGTAATTACCTTGGCTCCGGGTGTAACTCTTAATTCCGGGACGGGGGATACAACGATTACTCTGAATACAGGTGCTGGTCTGACGAACAACAACAGCGGTGGTATTACCCTGGAAGGCAATATTATTGCTAGGAATCTCACTGTGGAAAACAATGGGACAACAGGTGGTGGTGTCAATATTTCACCCACTGCCAATCTTAGCTACACGGAAGACTTGAGGGTAACCACCACAGGTAGCACGATTCAAGTTGATAACCCTCTGACTTTAACGGGTAACACCTTCCTCAACTCCGATGGGGGTGACATTATCTTTAACAACTCCATCAACGGCATCCGTCCCGGTACCCAAAACCTTAACCTCACCGCCGGAACTGGCAACGTTATCTTCAAAGACACCGTTGGAGGCAATATAGCGATCGGTAACCTAACAATCGATAGTGCCAACAATTTGACAGCAACCAACTCCATCACTGCCGCCAGCTTTACCCACACAAATGGAACTGGCACTATTAACGTGAGCGACCTAACCACTACTGGCGGCGCTGTCAAACTGACCACAACGAACAACCTGACTACCGCCAATATCAACACCGCAGGCGGTGAAATTCGCCTCACCAGCCAGACAGGAGCGATTGATAGTGGTAACTTGGTTTCCTCGTCCTTCATTGGCGGTGACATTGAAGTCAAGGCTAATGTCAGCATTAATGGTGGCATCATCAATTCCAGTTGTGGTTTAGGAAACGGGGGTAACGTCATCCTCGACCCACCCGGTGGCATTCAGGTGAACTACATCAACGCTCAGGGCGGCAGTAATGGTAAAGGCGGTGATGTGACAATCATTAGCGATCGCTTTTTCCAAGCCACGGACACATTCGATCGCAACGGCATTCCAACTAGCATCTCCAGTGCAGGCGGCAAGGATGGGGGAAGCATCACCATCCAACACGGAGGCAATGGAGTGACTCCTTTTGATGTTGGAGATTCTACAACTAACGGCACAAGGGGGGCGATTACTAGTGGTACTTTTAGCCTTGCCCCCTCCCAATCCCTTCCCTTCACGACAATCAACGGCAACATTCAAATAATTAGTGTTGACCCACCCACTAATCCTCTAACTACGGTTGACCCACCCACTAATCCTCAGGTCATCAATCCTAAGATCCCATCCATTAATCCGGTCGATCTGAATGCATCGCAAAGACCCGCAATACTAGAAAATCCTACCGCTCAAAGTTCCAGAAGCCTCTCCTCTCTGTTAGAAATTGGCACTCCAATTTCCCAACTGGAGGCAACCTTTAGCGCTCCCTTTCAGAACTATCTCGGTGTTAGCAATATCCCCTCAGTCACCCTAGAACAAGCCCAAATCACCCTACAGCAAATCGAACAAGCTACTGGCACTAAACCAGCCCTGATCTACGCTAGCTGTATACCAACCAATACTCCCTCGCCAACACCCGTAGCACCAACCAAATCTAGACCAAAGCTAACCTTTAAACAATCACACCTCTTTGGGTTCAATTCTTTTAGGTTGACTACTAGCCAAGCTCCAGTTTCTTCCCAGCCCAACCGTCCAGCTACAGGGGACAGTCAACTGGAACTGGTGTTACTCACTTCTGAGGGACAACCGATTCGACGGCAAGTTAAGGGAGCTGCTTGCTCAAAAGTCTTCACCGAAGTTCTGAAACTCCGCCGCGCTATTACTGATCGTCGGAACGCTTCGGCTTACCTCGCACCTGCTCAACAACTCTATCAATGGTTAGTCGCCTCCATTGAGAAGGATTTACAAGCTCAACAAATCAATAATCTTACGTTCATCATGGATGCTGGTTTACGCTCCATTCCCTTAGCTGCACTGCACGATGGCAAAGGCTTTATCGTAGAACGCTACAGTGTAGGCTTGATGCCCAGCCTATCGCTGACGGATACTCGCTATGTAGATGTGAGAAACTCGTCAATATTGGCGATGGGAGCCGCACAATTCACTGACCAAAGCCCTTTACCAGCCGTGCCTGTAGAATTATCTCTGATCGCAGGTCAGTTGTGGAAAGGTAAGTCTTTTCTAAACAACGCCTTTACCCTAGAAAATCTCAAAGCTGCCCGTGTCTCGCAGCCTTATGGCATTGTTCATTTAGCCACCCATGCTAACTTTCAATCAGGCAAGCCCAGCAATTCCTACATCCAGTTGTGGAACACCAAACTATCTCTTGACAAATTGCGCCAGCTCAGGTTGAATGACCCGCCGGTAGAACTGTTAGTCTTGAGTGCTTGTCGTAGCGCTGTAGGGGATGAATCGGCGGAGTTGGGATTTACGGGGTTAGCACTACAGGCTGGGGTAAAGTCTGCAATGGGCAGCCTCTGGTACGTCAGCGATGAAGGGACGTTGGGGTTAATGACGAGCTTTTACCAAGAATTAAAACGTGTTCCCATCAAAGCGGAGGCGCTACGGCAAGCTCAGTTAGCGATGATTAGAGGTGAGGTACGATTGCAGGGAGGAAAGCTGGTGACAAGCCGTGGTAGTTTTCCTTTACCGCCAGAGTTAATGAAGCTGGGTAATAAAAACTTGACTCATCCCTACTATTGGAGTGCTTTTACGATGCTTGGCAATCCTTGGTAAAGGGAATAAGTAGCCAAATAGACGGCGGTAAGTATTCCAGCTCTACTAGATTATGGGCAATTAATTAAACAGGACTTACACAAATTTACCTTTGAATCACCATCTGTAGGGGTGCTCTTGCCTTGCGCCCCTACCAGGTATCGCGTCTGTGCGTAAGTCCTGTTAAATTTGATATCAAGGATTTCGGGAGATTGGGAGCAGTTGGCTAACAGCATCGTCTGCAAGAGGAACCATCGGTGGTTTAACGGGTAAAGGTTGATGCAGGCGAATCAGTTGGGCGAGAGTTTTCTTCAACTGGGTACGAGACACGATCGCATCCACAAAGCCATGTTGTAGCAAGTATTCAGAGGTCTGAAAATCATCTGGAAGCTTTTCTCTGAGGGTTTGCTCAATAACTCGCCGTCCGGCAAAGCCGATCGTTGCTTTGGGTTCTGCCAGAATAATGTCACCGAGCATAGCAAAACTCGCCGTGACGCCGCCTGTAGTGGGATGAGTCAGAACTGGAATATACAGAAGCCTCTCTTCTCGATGGCGCTCTAGCGCTCCTGAGATTTTTGCCATCTGCATCAAACTTAACATTCCCTCTTGCATCCTGGCTCCACCAGAAGCACAGACGATGAAAACAGGTAGCCGTCGCAGCGTTGCTTGTTCGATTAGGCGGGTAAGTTTTTCTCCCACTACAGAACCCATGCTGCCACCCATGAAGCGGAAGTCCATCACACCTAAAGCAACGGGCAAGCCTTCCAGTTGACCGGTGCCAGTTTGGACGCCATCTAGCAGGTGAGTTTTTTCTTGGGTTTCTCGCAAGCGATCGCTATATTGTTTGCGATCACGAAATTGCAAGGGGTCGGTTGGACGCAACTGCTCATCTAAGGGAATCCAGGTATTAGTATCAATCAACTGGCGAATGCGTTCGTCACTAAATACCCGCAGATGATGGTCGCATTCCAGACAGACCATTTGATTGGCTTGTAGGTCTTTGGTATAAGCCAAAACACTACAAGCAGGACACTTTGTCCACAGTCCGTCTGCAATCTCACGCTCTTGTCGTTGCTGACTACTCGGTTCTGATTTCCGGCGATTTGCAAACCAATCGAATAAAGACATGAAAATTGTTAATTCCTTAGTTGTTATCTGATGCCCCGGCTTGCTCTTCTTCTGGAGAACTCAATAGCAGTAGTGCTGTCCATCGATCCTCTAAGCGAACTTGCAAAGCTGCGGGACTACCCGCACCGAAATAAGAAGCTATCCCCGTATCAACAATCCGACTGGGGATGTCATGAGCCGCTAGTACCTGCTGCATCAGCTCGGCTGCCCAGCGGGCATTGGTTGTTTTTAGCGTTATCCAGGACACAGGTCGATCTTATCAAGACGTAGTTTTTGGGTAAATGATATAAGGAATTAAGCACCGGCAAGAGTTTTTTTTGTCTCCACTCTCCTAGTAGAGTGTCAAGGTAGATTTGACAGCTAAATCTTAAAGTACTTTTCCCTTCTCTTGTCCTCACTTACCCTATCAATTTAAGGTTGACAGACTACTAGGAACTAGTCGTCTGTTCACAGTTTTCAGTTCCGTAGCCGCTTTTTTTAGCTTAAGGGGAAGAATAACCGCAGGTAAGTGGACAAGATTGCTTCACCGAAAAAAATAGTCAAACCGGCTCCCAATGCTAAAAATGGACCGAAGGGCATGGGTTGCCGCCGATCTAACCAGCCAAGCGCGATCGCACCTCCGCCACCAAACGCTCCCACGGCGACCGCGATGAAGCTACTCACCAGTAGATACTTCCATCCCAACCACGCTCCCATCATTGCTGCTAGTTTGGCATCCCCACCTCCCATCGCAGGTTGCCTAAACACTATAGACCCCGCCCAGGCAATCATTTCAAATAACCAAATCCCCAGCACGGCACCCACAATGCCACTCATCAATTGATGGGATACCCCCACCCATTGAAATGGCTGCAAAAAGCCCATACTTCCTTGAAACAATAAACCTGCAACCAATCCTGACTGCGTGAGCGAATTAGGTAAGGTCATAGTATCCAGGTCAATTAGAGAAAGACTCAATAACCAGCTCAAAAAAGCCCAGTAGCCCAACGTTGCCACACTCAAACCATGCATCCAGAAAACCAGCAAAAACAGTACAGCCGTTATCGTCTCCACGATGGGATAGCGTACTGATATCCGGCTTCTACAATGGCGGCAACGCCCTTTTAACCACAGCCAGCCAATGATTGGAATATTTTCTCGTTTCGAGAGCTTATGCAAGCACTGAGGGCAGCGAGAAGGAGGCCAGAGAATCGATAAATTAGCGGGCAGTCGGTAGACTATAACATTTAGGAAGCTACCAAACGACGCGCCCAACGCAAAAACAATCAAGGAAGTCAGACCAGCAAACAAAGCTTCCATCGAGTCTTAGTTATTAGCCCCTAGTCATTAGTTCTTAGTTTAATGACCAATGACCAATAACCAATGACTAATAAATTTCTGCCTCAAGTTGACTAAACGGCACAAAACATTCTTGTGGTAAAAGAATAACTTTGCTCCGGAAAATCAGCTTTCCACGATACGTATATCGGTCAATGGCGACACCATAAGGACGCTGAGTGAGGTCTGGATGAACCTCATAGTAAGTGTGGTAGATCTGCCGAGCTGCCCTCAACACAGTGGGATCGAGCAACATCGGTAGCTCCATCTCGTCTGTGTAGTTTCCTTGCCATTGCTGGGATGTATACACCACCCGCCTACCCCTATTGTTTAAGCTCGACTTTAATCTACTAGTGCCATTACAGCAAGATGTCAACAGGCCTAAAAGCGATCGCGTCTCAAATTAAGCCAAAGTGAGTGCTTTAATCAAAGCCTCTCCCATTTCACGGCAGCCCAGACGATTCATGCCTTCCGACATAATATCCCCAGTGCGATCGCCTTGATCTAAAACCTTTAGCACTGCCTGCTCAATTCGGTCAGCCGCTGTAGGTTGGTTCAAGCCATAGCGTAGCATCATTGCGGCACTCAACACCTGAGCCAAGGGATTAGCCTTATCCTGACCCGCTATGTCGGGAGCCGAACCGTGGACGGGTTCAAACAGACCCGGTCCCGTTGCCCCTAAACTCGCAGAGGGTAACATCCCAATACTGCCAGTAAGCATGGCAGCGGCATCTGAGAGAATATCTCCAAACAGATTGCCAGTGACAATCGTATCAAACTGCTTAGGTGCCCTGAGTAGCTGCATGGCAGCATTATCAACATACAGGTGAGTCAGCTCAACATCCGGATACTCAGCAGACAGTTGGGTAATGCGATCGCGCCACAACTGCGAAACTTCCAGCACATTCGCCTTATCCACCGAGCAGAGTTTCTTCCCGCGTTTCTGAGCCGTTTCAAACCCTACCCGTCCAATTCGCTCAATTTCGGCTTCTGTATAAACCATCGTATTGACGCCCCGTTTCTCCCCCGTTTCCGTGGTAAAAACCCCCCTAGGCTGACCAAAATAAATACCACCCGTAAGTTCTCGCACCACCATAATATCCACCCCCTCAACTACGTCCCGCTTCAAAGTAGAAGCATCAATTAGTTGAGGTACTATTGTCGCGGGTCGCAGATTGGCGAATAGACTTAAGCCCGCTCTAAGTCCCAACAACCCAGTTTCCGGACGTAAATGGCGAGGCAGTGTATCCCACTTATAACCGCCAATTGCAGCTAACAACACAGCATCACTGTTGTGACACATTTCCAAAGTGTCACTGGGCAGAGGTTCACCTGTCGCGTCAATTGCCGCACCACCCAAGAGAGCTTCCTGAAATTCAAAACCGATGTCTAGCTGTTCCCCGATCGCTTTCAAAACATCCACCGCCACTGCCATGATTTCCGGCCCAATGCCGTCCCCAGGCAACAGAGTAATCCGGTAATGTTGTCCCATAGCTGGTTTTTGCTCCGTAGACAGATGCCAAAAGTGGACTAGATCGAGGATTTAATGACCCTGACCGGGTAATTATCATAGCTGGGAAGGGAACTCAAAACTAGCTCATCGAGTAGACTTCTTGCATAAAAGGCAAGTCTAAAGACGATAAGTCCTACAGCGACGTAGCCAAAATTGAGGTTCGTAAGGACTTTAATCTTCACAGTTGTGGAAGTTTCTCCCCAAGCGGCTGTCAGACAGGGTAGGCAAAGGTTAGCATTCTGTATAATTACGACTTCCACAAGCGATCGCGATCGGCACAGTCCGACGCTAGAACAGCTATAAAAGAAAAGCCGTCCTCCTGCTGACCCCTCATCCCTTGTTAATTTCTCAGCACTCATGGCAAAAGAACTGGCAATTTCCACCCGTGCATTGACTAAACAATTTGACCGACATATTGCGGTTAATGACGTTGACTTACAGGTAGAGGCGGGTGAAGTCTATGGATTGATAGGACCCAATGGCGCGGGTAAAACGTCGCTGATTCGGATGTTAGCAGCAGCAGAGGAGCCGACTACAGGCGAAATTTATATTAATGGCGATCGCCTCCTGCGAGATGATAGCAATCCCCTGCTGAAGCGCCGCTTGGGCTATCTGCCCGATGACTATCCGCTTTATGATGACTTAACGGTTTGGGACTATCTGGACTACTTCGGTCGTTTGTATCGCTTACCCAGTTCGCAACGCCGCCAACGCCTCCAGGAAGTCTTAGAACTGGTACAACTGACTCCGAAGCGCAATAGCTCGATTTCTACTCTCTCGCGAGGGATGAAACAGCGCCTCAGTCTTGCCCGTACTATTATTCACGAACCAATCGTGCTGCTGCTGGATGAACCGGTTTCTGGACTCGACCCGATCGCCCGGATGCAGTTTCGCGAGATTATCAAGATATTGCAGGAAGCGGGAATGACGATTCTGATTTCTTCCCACGTTCTGAGCGATTTGGCGGAACTGTGTACCTCAGTGGGCATTATGGAACTAGGTTTTCTAGTAGAGAGTGCATCGTTAGCAGACTTTTACCACCGTCTAGGTCGCCAGCAAATTTTCTTGTCAACGCTGGGTCAGTTAGATGTCCTGCAAGCAGAATTGAAAAATCATCCCCTAGTCGAAGACTCTCAGGTGTTACCAGAAACCGGGCGTCTGCGCCTTTACTTTAACGGAGGTCAAGAGGATTGTGCTGAGTTATTGCGATCGCTTATTGCCGCCGGGATTCCTTTAACAGAATTCCACTGCACCCAGGAAGACCTGGAAACGATCTTTCTCAAGCTGGGTCACCAGCAGGCGTCGTGAACAATTTTGAGAGTTGTTTGTTATTAATTGTTCGTTTTGTAACTAATAACCGATAACTAATCGCTCACAACTAACTACGGAGATTGACATTACTATGGCACTTAATTTAGTAAACCAGGTGGGCGAGTGGAATCCCCAACTGTTTCGAGAAATCAAAGGGCGGCTCAAACCCCGTAATATTCTGATTACAGTAACCGTATCCCTCCTGGGTCAGCTACTGGTACTGATGAGTTTTACAGGTGGGCTACCCGTTCCTAACGATAAGCATCCCGTTTACCATCGATATTGCACTGGCACAAGACAAGAGTATTCCAGCAATCTTTGCGTCGGAAACGTCTTCCGGGATTTTGAGATTAACTGGCAGCTATGGTGGCAAGATGTGTTCATCTGGCTCAGTGTTATTGGCATCATTGCCCTCCTGGTCGTTGGCACGTATATGCTGATTAGTGACCTCTCGAAAGAAGAGCAGCGAGGCACGCTGAACTTCCTGCGTCTCACGCCTCAGTCTACCCAGAGTATTTTGATGGGCAAAATACTGGGAGTGCCGATTCTGCTTTATCTGGTCGCTTTCCTAGCTTTGCCTTTACATTTGGCAGCCGGATTGTCCGGTCAGATACCTTTCAATATGATTTTGGGCTTTTACGCTGTCCTCGGTGCTAGCTGCCTGTTTTTTTACAGCGTGGCATTGCTATTTGGCTTGGTGGGTACTTGGCTGGGTGGCTTCCAAGCTTGGTTGGGTAGTGGCGCGATGCTGATGTTCCTGTACACTATGACCGTGGTGACTGTCGGGCGTAACAACATCGTTTCCCAGTACCCTATCGACTGGGTGACACTGTTTAGCCCCACAATTTTGCTGACCTACTTGACAGGTACTAACTCTCTAGATGCCGCTATTACCCAGCAAGTTAGCGGTATGGAACAGTTAAAAGTCTGGGGACTGCCAGTGGGGGCTAGTGTTTGGAGTACGCTGGGCGTGATGTTGCTAAATTATGGTCTTTGGACTTACTGGGTTTGGCAAGGTTTAAAGCGCTGCTTCCATAATCCCAACGCCACCTTACTCGGCAAGCAACAAAGTTACTGGTTGATGGCTTGCTTTGAAGTGGTGATTCTCGGCTTTGCCTTGAACCCAGAAGTTGGGAAATGGAGGACTTATACCAAAGGTGTGTTTGATAATTTTCAGATGCTGCTGGTGTTCAACCTGCTGATGTTTTTATGTCTGATTGCGGCATTAAGCCCGCACCGACAAGCGATGCAGGATTGGGCGCGTTATCGCCATAAAAACCGTTCCCGCAAACGGGGCGTGATGCCAGATTTGATTTGGGGAGAAAAAAGCCCTGCTGTAGTGGCAATTGCCCTAAATGTGGCGATCGCTTCCGCCATCTTGCTCCCCTGGCTACTGTTATGGCCTGACAGTGAATACAAGACACCTGCTCTTTGGGCACTCCTGGTAAACATGAGTTTGATTGTTGTCTACGCTGCCGTTGCCCAGCTCATTCTGTTCATGAAATTACGGAAACGAGCCGCTTGGGCAGCGGTGACGGTGGGATTATTAATTCTAGTGCCACCCATTAGTTTCGCCTTCCTGTCGATGACACCTGAGAAGAACCCTGGCGTGTGGCTATTCTCAGCATTTCCTTGGGTTGCTGTAGAAAACACCAATGCG
Source organism: Cyanobacteriota bacterium (assembly GCA_030776905.1). Classification (GTDB taxonomy): domain Bacteria; phylum Cyanobacteriota; class Cyanobacteriia; order Cyanobacteriales; family Coleofasciculaceae; genus CADCTM01. Next base: position 15,823 of record JALYGX010000382.1, read on the forward strand.
ATCGCAGTTTTCCTATCTGTTATTGGTCAGTCGCTGACTGTAGGACTTTTGGGCGTACAACTGACGCGACGCTTACGCAGCGCTGGTGAGTCTTCGACAAAAGCTATGCTCTCTGGTCGTCCTCCAATGACAGTTGAGTAAAAGACTGCCAGAAAAATCAAAATAATCAAGGATAGAACTTGTAGGGTAGGCAATGATGCCTGCCCTACGTTTTACAGTTGAACGCCACTGAGTGTCACGATGACTTTTTCAGGGCTTTTTTTACTAAGTCTGGAATTTGGGAAGGCCGTCTTGCCACTGGAACTTTCACTTGCTTAAACGCTGCAACTTTGTGCTGGGCGGTTGTGGAGTTAGTAACGGGTCCTGACAGTTGAGCGGCAATAATCGCACTAGCATTACCCACTTGTTTGTCCACTGGTGTATAGCATCCAGCTACATAGACCACTACTGGCTTATCAATTGCCTCAGCAATGTATTCAGCCGTTTCTTCTTCGCTACCGCCGCCCGTGCGATCAACTAAAACAATGGCTTTTGTCCGTTCATCCGTTGCCAAAATCTGCAACCACTGACGAAAAGAAGAACCAGCGATCGCATCGCTGCCAAGGTTGACACCGATAGACTGTCCTAGTCCTGCCTGAGTTAGCGCTAGCGCCACTTCGTAAGTGAGAGTCGCCGCACGGCTAATCAGCGCCACTGAGCCAGGTGTATAAAATTCACTCTCTTGAGTACCCAGCAAAACTTTTCCCGGCACAATAATTCCAGAACTACTCGGACCAATCAGGAGCGTTTCGGTAGCTTGAGCTTTCCTCAGTAGGCGAACGATATCCAAGGGAGGAATGCCACCTGTGACCAGAACAATTTGTCGGATACCCGCATCGATCGCTTCTAGAGCAGCATCCAGTACCCCGTAGGATTCCACAAAAATAATCGTCGCATCAATTGGCCCCACATTTTTGCAGGCTTGCTCAACCAAATCAAACACAGGAATGCCATGTAATTCCTGTCCTCCTTGACCAGCACTGACCCCAGCCACGATATTCGTGCCATAGGTTTTCATACGGGCTACATGGTAGGAAGCCAGTGGTTGTGAAATGCCCTGTACCAGGACTTTGCTGTCTGGTGTTAAGTTCATAGTTGCTTAAGGGGCAAGCGCTATAGATGCATAATTGAGCTTCACAAGAACAGCCAGCTCTGCCCTGACGAGAATAAATTAGCACAGCTTAGACATCAGACTGGGAGAGAGCTATGGTTTGTGCAACTGCCTCATCTAAGCTATCCATCCAGTGTACAGGTATCGCTGCCAACCCCTCTTTGGTCAAATCAATTTTTCCGCCAACGATGCGAATGACAAAGTGAGGCAACTGAGCCATAGAGGTTGAGTGCTGATGTAGAGTGCCAGTCCCATTACTTCGCCCTTGAGGAGAGTGAGAGACCAAACTCATCCGTCTTTGCTCCCAATCTACTTCACTTAACACAGGTGTTTCTCCAACTTTTGAAAGCAGATAAGTGGTGATGACATCAACCACTTCTTCACTAGCGGCAGTGCTGCTCAAGATATTCACTAAGACAACTTTAATGCCATCTGTTTCTGCAATTTGCTGTAGGGCATCTTGCAGTTGTTGCACTGGAGAAGCCGCTGCCTGCAAGTCCCAACTGGCGTACCCGTTCACAATTAAACAACTAGCTGGCTTTCCCTGGGCTTGGTAGACCAAATCCAAGGTTGCGGTTGCCAGACAAGTACTGTTACAGAGAATCCCAATATTTCCTTCTGTATCCGTCCAGTTGAGTTCAGTCAATTGATTGGGGCGCAGTTGTTGGGCTGTATTGCTGTTAGCCATTTTTGAGGCAAGGGTTGCCAACTCCGAATGCCGCCCTAGGGCATTGTCGTTAGCGGTAATTTTGCCATCCAGAGCCATTACCTCACCCCTAGAACTGATACCGAGAGGATTAATTTCCACCAAGTCCAAGTCTTTTTGGACAAATAGTTGGTACATCTTCTGAACAATCCCGCTGACTACCTCAATGAGGTTACCCTGGAGTCCCATTTTCAGGGCGAGACGCCGTGCGTAGAATGGGGAAAATTCTTGCTCGACTACAACCCTTTGCATCCGTTCCATTACGGCTTCCGTGTTGATACCGCCTTGGGAGGAACCTAAGAGAACAGGACAACTGAGTGAGTAGTCGAGGATAACTGCCAGATAAAATTCCCGCTCTGCGTCATACCGGGCTTCTGCTAACAGGACTTGAGGATATTGACCGAGAATCGGGAGGTTGAAAATCGTTCTTGCTGCTGCGATCGCATCTATAGTATTTTCCACAAACCGGATGCCACCTGCCTTGCCCCGCCCTCCTGTAGGCACTTGAGACTTGAGTACCACCGGATAAGGAATCTGTAAACGCTTTAAGTCTCTAGGATGGTCAATCCGCTGGGAAGGCAAAACCGGAATGCCAACTTCACGAAATAATGCTTTTGCTTGGTACTCTAATAAGTCCATAAATGGGATTTTGTTTAAAGGTCAAAGGCTATTAACCTTTAAAATTAACAAAATTAACAAATTTTAATTTTCTGACTGACCTGCCACCCTACGTGCGAGAGCGACTTTTCCACTCTTTTTCCACTTGGTCAATGTGGTAAAAACGCTTCCAGAACAAGTCCAAAAGCCGACGTGGCATAAGTTTTGTCATCACAAACAGCATCGTCTTTCCAGCCGTTGCCGCAATGTAGCGGGGACGAGGGTTCCGATCAGTAAGGGCACGAATGATTACCCCAGCCACCCGTTCTGAACTCCACGCCAGAGGAGCGGTTTGCTGTTCAATTTCTTTTATCGCTTTGATAGCAGCACGATATATCGTTCTTCCAGATTCTGGTACGTTCAAATCGACCTTGTCGCCAGCAATACCAAAGAACTCTGTTTTCACCGGACCCGGTTCAATTACGCTGACTTTAATATTGAACGCCTCTAACTCCATTCGTAGCACGTCACTGAGTGCTTCCAAGGCGAACTTCGAGGCACTATACATACCCCCCGCAGGAAAGGCCAGACGCCCACCTAGAGAACTAACATTGATAATCCGCCCGCCGCCCTGATCGCGCATTATGGGGATTAAGGTTTGGGTCAAAACTAAGGGTCCGTGAAAGTTGACAGCAAACTGCCGTTGAGCATCTTCCGGTGAAATTAACTCTACTGGACCCATTTGCCCATACCCAGCATTATTGACGAGGGCATCAACTCGACCAAAACGCTCCATAGCTAATTGCGCCAAAGCTTTTACTTGTTCGACTTGTGCCATGTCAGTAGGCACAACCAAGACATCAGCACCGACTTTTAGGCAATCTGTTGCCACGGACTCTAGTTTCTCCTGGTTGCGAGCGGCAAGCACCAAACGAATACCTAGATACTCAGCCGCTAACCGTTGCGCCAAGGCAGCACCGATTCCTGTGGAAGCGCCAGTAATTAGGATAACTTGTTCGGCTAAGGGGAGAGACTGAGTCATAATGGGTTGTCCGTTTTTAGCGGCTTGTTATTAGGATCTGCTTGCCATCGTAGAAAAGAGAAGTTTTGGAGGTTGGTCAAAAGAACAGCTAACGCGCTATATCTATAATTTATAATTTCAGCGAAAACATATCTTGTACCTCTACCTACAAGGAGAAAATGCCAAAACCAAGCTTTCCCTACATTCAGCCAAATGCTAGTTGTATTTTGTTGTTTAGTGTATAGGCTCAAAAATTTTTGGCTTGCTGGTAGTCACAACTTCTAACTTTAACTGGCGGGCTAGCTGGCAAGGAGTTATGAGCGAGGTAAAATGCGCTGTAGCTTGAAACCCGCCTCAACGAATAAGTACCTAAAAGCACCGTGGGATTCAGATGAAAACAGCGACACGCGCAGACGATTTAGCAATTTTGGGAGATCTTTTACAGGCAGGCTTACAGTCGAAACTGTCCGAGAGTGTCCCGGTTCAGGTTCGATGTCTGCTCAAGGATGGAACGTTGGTGATTCTGGTTGAAAACCCAGCGGATGTGGTACTAAATTCACAACAAACCTTTGACTTTTTAGAGCAAACAATCCTGGAGGAGCATCCATCAGTTAGCCCTCAGGTACAAATGTATTTAAAGGTAGCAGGGCAAAAGCAGGCTTATGCCTCACACTTATTTACGCTGGAGCCACTCGCGCAAGCCAATGCAAGCGCGACTCCTGTTGAAGATGTCCCAGATGCTCCGGCTATACCAGACTCTCCTAGGGCACAGACAAGTGGTAGCAAGTCGGTGAAGACTGAACCTAGCCAAAGCCCTGAGGGAGTGGAAACGCCGTCAACTTTGCCTCACCCCTGGGATGAGCCGATTCAAGAGAACGATTCTCAACGAAATGAGCCGCCTCAGGAAACACCAGCACCAGTGCAAGGAAGGTTGAAACCTGCTCTGATACCGTTGATTGTGGCGGGTACAGGTTTGAGTTTATTATTTGTTGCCAGCACGGTTTATGTTCTGAGTCGTCCCTGTGTAGTGGGTTCGTGTAAAGTGATACCTGAAGCTCAGGCACTAAGCCAGACGAGCGCTACAAGGCTTCAAAACCCGCAATCTGGGAAAGAGGTTTTGGAGGCACAGCAGCAGTTGAAAGAAGCGATTCAAATGCTCGAACCAATTCCTGCGTGGTCGAGTCATCATGGCAAAGCTCAAGAACTGATTAAAGCCTATAAAGCCCAAGCTGAGCAGGTAAATCAGATGGTTACGGCTTTGAAGACGGCGGTGCGGGCATCTTATAAAAGCGAAAATCCCCCTCATGCACCGTCCCAGTGGATAGAAGTTCAGAATATGTGGCGAGAGGCGATCGCACAATTAGAGCAGTTACCTACCGATAGCAACCTCCAACCACTCGCTCAAGAAAAAATTCAGGCGTACAAGGCTAACTTAGGTCAAACGAGTCAGCGCTTGGTCAAAGAGCGCCAAGCTCAAGGATACCTTCAATCTGCCAAGGACGCTGGTTTGATTGCCCAAGCCCGTCAAGGTGTTGCCCAGTCGGCGGAACACTGGCAGTTAGTTTATTCCACCTGGCAGACAGCGATGAACCGCCTCAAGCAAATTCCTCAAGGAACAATGGCGTATCAGGAGGCACAGCAGCTAACGGCAATGTATACGCCACAAATGACAATCGCACGCGATCGCAAAACAGAGGAGCAAATCGCCGCCAATGCCTATAAGCAAGGACTCCGTCTTGCTCAACTCGCCAAAGAGTCTCAGGCCAATAATCAATGGACGGTGGCTTTAAGTCAGTGGCGCAATGCCTTGAGTTATGTAAATCAGGTTTCTACTGACACCTTTTACCACGGTAAGGCAAGGTCTTTGGCTGGTTCTTATAGCAATGCTCTCAAGCAAGCCCAAGCACAGTTACAGTTGGCGGTGAAAGTACAACAAGCCCGCCGCGATTTGAATCAAACCTGCTATGGGAAAACCAAGGTCTGCTTCTACACTATTGACAGCAATCTTATTAAAGTCCGCTTGACACCCACCTATCTGGAACTGGTGAGACAAACGTCACTTAACGCTAGAGTTAAAGGCGACTCTAATACTCAAACAGGTGTTGTCAATCACATACTCACCTTGGGAGAAGCCCTGGAAGCGATTAGTGATAATTCCCGAATCCCGTTAGAAGTCTATGCACCTGATGGGAATTTGATTCAGACACACTCTCCAGTAACTTGATAGGGGGGCATCCCAAAGAACGTAATTGTGGAGGATTTAGAATCATGGGGTTCTATTCGCAAGTCATTGTGCCACGGCTTCTGGATTGGAGCCTATCACATCCAGCATTAGCGAAGTATCGTCAGGAACTGCTAGCAGAGGTACAAGGAGAGGTGCTGGAAATCGGGCTGGGAACTGGTCTGAATCTGGCTTACTATCCTGCACATATTCACAAAATCACCACGGTAGATGTAAACCTTGGCATGAATGCTCTAGCAAAAAAGCGTATTGATGCCTCTGGTATGACAGTTGAGCAACTCGCTCTTAGCGCCGAAAATCTGCCGATGGCTGAAAATACGTTCGATAGTGTGGTCAGTACCTGGACTCTATGCAGTATCCCTGATGTGGAGCAAGCACTCAAAGAAGTTTATCGGGTACTAAAACCGGATGGTAAGTTCTTCTTTGTGGAACATGGACTGAGCAATAAGCCTACCGTACAGGTCTGGCAACATCGGCTGACCCCCATTCAAAAAGTGTTAGCCGATGGATGTCATCTCAATCGAGACATTCAAGCACTGGTAGAACAGCAGTTTGACTACGTTGAGCTAAAACGTTTCACACCTGAAAAGATGCCGGATTTGATGGCTCATCTGTATAAAGGATTTGCGACTAAAACAGTTGCATGAATTGTGTAGGCAATGGTCATCACAATAGAGAATTTAAACGGATTCTCGTTGAGTAATTCCTTATAAATTTAGAGAGGATCATAAAGTATTTCTTTCGCAATAAGTTGGTATCACTCAATGTAGCTGGAGTTGAGCTTGTGCATTGAAAAACTGGCGTATCAGTCCTTGAGTCACCAACACTGTTGTGACCAGGTTGCTGAAGGCAAGCATCAACATGATTAAGATCTGGTACGATGCGGCATCTAGAGGCTCTACGCCGCTCAGCAATTGACCTGTAATTATTCCCGGTAGGGTGACGATACCTACGACCATCATTTGGTTCAGGGTGGGAATAAGTCCGGCACGGATGGCATCGTTGCGATAGGTTGTCACAGCCTGTTGCGGAGTTGCCCCCAAACTCAGATGAGTTTCGATTTCGAGGCGGCTGCTGCTAATCGTGCTGACGAGACGTTCACCAGCGATCGCAGCTCCATTCATGGCATTTCCCAGTACAATTCCTGCTAGTGGAATCAAATATTGTGGCTCGTACCAAGTTTCTGGTTGGATGATTAACAGATTCGTATAACTCAATGTCAGGGCTGTACTGAAGAACATCGAACCAAACACCACAGGCAATAGTTGAGGAATTTTTTTGCCGATGCGATTGCGGGCGGTAATTGTGGCAATCGTCAGCATTACCATTAAGACACCTAGAACGGCTATGGGATTTTTGAGCTGAAAGATTACCGCCA
>JALYGX010000383.1 GCA_030776905.1 Cyanobacteriota bacterium
TTGATCTGGCAAATTAAGGAACAGCAGGCGACGGGCGATAAGCGCATCCAGATCGAACGGTACAAAGACAAGATAGTAACCGATCGCATAGAGGCAGACCAGTCTCAGGTCAATTTGAAAACCAAGATTGCAACGCTGAAGCAGAACGTTCAGCTAACCTCGATAGAACCACCTGTCCTAATGTCGAGCAATACAGCCGTCTATAACTTAAAGGCTCGAACCGTCGTGTCAGATCAACCCGTCAGGATTGTTCACCAGAAAGAAAACGTCATTATCACAGGCAATCAGGGTCAAGTAGATTTAGAGGGAAAAGTTGCGAATTTAACGGGTGGTGTTCAGGGTATCAGTAGCCGCAATCAAGCTAATCTCTACGCCAATCAGTTAACCTGGCAAGTTCAGACTCAGAATATTCAAGCGTCGGGCAACGTGATTTATAAACAAATTAATCCACCCTTTAATGTGACGGGACCCACAGCAGTAGGGAAACTTCAAGACCAAAGCATTGTTGTCAGTGGTGGCACAGGCAACAGAGTAGTGACGGAAATTATTCCCTAGCTGGCAGCGTACAAGCCGCTCTAGGCGTATCAAATCAACTTGAGTTCCGTTGCCGTCAGTTCGCCAACAATGTGCGGATGCTAGTGGTCGCTGAAGAGTGTCAGCTTATCCGCAAGATTAACCTTGTCCATACTGCTGCCCCTGTATAGATTCGTTAAGCTTAGAGCTGAGTCTGGATACCGGAAATCTGTTCATTGCGTTTGGGGTCACCGAGGAGTGGTGGCACTTGACTTGTACTGGCGTTAAGAGTGGGGGAAGTGCCCCACTGTTGGGAGAGGCGTCCTAGTAGTTCGTCTTGCTGTACCCGAAAGCCTTCTACATCATCCCCTCGATTAATGATGGCAAACCAAACCTCACCGCGATCGCGTGTCGGCATCTTCCCTGCCAAGGCACTCACGTTATTGAGCGTCCCAGTTTTGATAGCCGTCCCTAGTGGGAATTTCCGCGCTTGCATGGTTCCTCGCTTGTCGCGTCCAGCAACCGGGAATATATCCTCCACACTCAACTTATACGGTTGCAAAAAGCGCTCGACTGCGATCAGCATGGCACAGGCGGCATGAGCCGACATCCGATTCTCGACACCTAAACCAGAACCGTTAACTAGTTGAAGTTCGTCAAGGGCGACACCAGCAGAGTTTGCCGCTAGCTTTGACCTTTCCTGAGAACCGCCGAGGGTTATTGTCAATATCTCTGACATCTCGTTGTTGCTGTAGATGTTCATCTCCTTGAGGATTTGACTCAGAGGCAGCGACCGATGACGTACTAATAATAATTTTTTGGGAATAGGAAGGGTCGCCACTTTGACACCCCCAGCGATCGCCACTTGCGGTTTTGGTGTCTTGGGAGGCAGAGCGCTATACTGACCCTGAATCTCCGCCGTCCAGATACTGCTGTTGAGGGCTTGCAGAAGCAATTGACCCGCTGTGGTTCGGTTGACTTCGTAGTTCATGTAGAACCCGTCGCCAATCACTAAATTTCCGGTGACGCGGCGGATACCCAGTTGATTGAGGCTATTACCCAGAGCGATCGCTTCCTCCCATACAAAAAAGGGGTCACCACTGCCAGTAATCACTAAATCTCCTTGCAGCACACCATCCTTCACCGGTCCCGTAGCACTGATCACGGTTTCAAACTGATGGGCGGGACCCCATTTATCCAATGCCGCGAGGGTTGTGGCAATTTTTGTTAACGAAGCCGCCGGCAGAGGAACTGTACCCTGGTGATTCGCTAGAACTGTCAGCCCGGACTGAATCCAGACCCCCTGCGCCACTGCCGCTCCTTTAGTACTCCAAGCTTTTAGAGACTGCCGCATAACCGCTTCCGCAACTGGGTCTGGGTCTTTCTGTAGAGCAAACAAAGGCATATTCTGCCACGCCAGTTGTTGGGCTTTCTCCAATCCTGCTGGGTGCATACCCACGACCTTCAGCAATAGAGCCACTAATCCAGAGGCGATTATTCCAGCGCTAAATTTTTGTAACATCACTATCTCTCGTCCACGGTGCTTCATCTTAAAGAGTTGACCACAACACTGAAAAAGTTTCTTCACAGGAAAGGCGGCGCGGTAACCCAGCTTTCTTTTCTAGATACGAGAAAACGCTGTACCGCTGTTGTTGGGGTTCGTTATTTGTTTTTGGAAAACGATTCTGATTATGGCAACAACCCGCTTCGCTGAGAACAAACAATAAACAACCAATACCAAAAAACGGAATCCCCTCACTAAAGCTCCTGCCTACTGAGTGTAGGAGGAGAGCCTCAATTAATTTCCTTCGGTGTCAAGTAGATTACATCAGGGTTAATGTTGCAGCGAGGGCTTCTGGTAAAATGCGTGAAGGTTTCTATCACTTTTTAGCAATGGCATCGACTCGCGCACGAATCGCAATTGACGCTATGGGAGGGGATCATGCCCCCGCCGAAATCGTTGCTGGCGCTATTAGGGCACAAGCAGAGTTGGGCGTAGAGGTTTTATTGGTCGGCGATCCTCAAGCGATTGAATCCTCCCTCAAGCAACACACGGATTCGTGTCCGCTGGAAATTGTGGCGGCTGAAGATGTTGTTGGGATGCATGAGGAGCCTTTGGTGAGCTTGAAGCGTAAACCCAAGGCTTCGATTAATGTGGCAATGGATTTAGTCAAGCAGAAACGTGCTGATGCAGTGGTTTCTGCGGGTCACTCTGGAGCCGCAATGGCAGCGGCCTTACTACGCTTGGGGCGTCTCAAAGGCATCGACCGTCCCGCTATTGGTGCGGTGTTTCCGACGATGGTGGCGGGTAAGCCAGTGATTATTCTGGATGTGGGTGCGAATGTCGATTGTCGCCCCAAATATCTGGAGCAGTTTGCCGTTATGGGTTCGGTGTACAGCCAGTACGTACTGGGGATATCGGAACCCAAGGTCGGACTGCTGAACATTGGTGAAGAAGACTCTAAGGGGAACGATGTAGCCATCCGCACTCATCAGCTACTACAAGAGAATCCGAGAGTTGCCTTCATTGGCAATGCCGAGGGGAGAGATGTGCTTTCGGGAAATTTTGATGTAATTGTCTGCGATGGCTTTGTGGGCAATGTGTTGCTTAAGTTTGCCGAAGCCGTGGGCGAGATTATGTTACAAATCCTGCGAGAGGAACTGCCTCAAGGCTTATCCGGTCAACTAGGTACGGCGCTTTTGAAGCCGAATCTGAAGCGGATTAAGCAGCGCATTGACCATGCAGAACATGGGGGAGGTCTACTCTTGGGGGTGGATGGAATTTGTATTATTAGTCATGGTAGCTCTCAGGCTCCATCGGTCTTTAATGCGATTCGTTTGGCAAAAGAAGCCATCGATAACCAAGTCCTTGAGCGAATTCAGGCTAAGGATTTTAAAGGCGATCGCCAATCAGCAGCTAGCACTCAGAGAAGTGAGGAGTAAGAGGTGAAGAGTTACAAGTCAGAATGTAGCAGCCTCAAGGGTGTTTTTAGTTCAGAATTATTGAATTCTGGTTTGTTAACTCTTAATCCCTACCGACTCACTCTTGAGCTTCTGCACAGTTCAGCAACGGATGGAGAATAGCGTTGAATCAATTAGGGATAGGCATTGCCATTACTGGGAGCGGTTCCGCAACGCCAGAAGTTGCTCTCGATAATCATCAACTTGAGCGAATGGTTGAAACGTCCGATGAGTGGATTACCGCTCGCACAGGTATTCGCCAACGGCGTCTAGCAGATGCTCAAAGCAGTCTCAGCGCGATCGCAACTACGGCGGCTCAAAAGGCGATCGCAATGGCAGGAATCGAGCCGACAGACTTGGATCTCATTATCCTGGCAACCTCAACACCCGATGACCTGTTTGGTACGGCGTCCAACATTCAGCACTTGCTAGGGGCACCCCAAGCGGTAGCTTTTGATATGACAGCCGCTTGCTCTGGCTTTGTGTTTGGCATGGTAACGGCGGCTCAATTTATCCGCACGGGTGTTTACAAAAACGTCTTGCTGATGGGGGCGGATATTCTCTCCCGTTGGGTGGATTGGTCAGATCGAGGCACTTGCGTGTTATTTGGAGATGGGGCTGGGGCTGTGGTTATGCAGGCGAACCAGAGCGATCGCCTTTTGGGCTTTGAACTCCGCAGCGATGGCACTCTCCATAAAAGCCTTCAGCTAGCTTATAATGCACAAACCCAAGAACTTGTCAATGGAATTACAGTCAGTCAAGGTACTTATCAACCGATCTCGATGAACGGTAAGGAAATTTATCGTTTTGCTGTACAAAAAGTGCCGGAAGTGATTGAAAAAGCTTTATTCCGGGCAAATCTTAGCGTTGACGAAGTAGACTGGCTGCTCTTGCACCAAGCCAATCAGCGCATTCTTGACGCTGTTGCTCAACGCCTCAAGATTCCCAATGGCAAAGTTTTGAGCAATCTCGCCCATTACGGCAACACGTCGGCAGCTTCTATCCCCATTGCCTTGGATGAAGCGGTGCGACAGGGCAAGATTCGCTCCGGGGATATCATTGCTAGCGCTGGCTTTGGGGCTGGGCTGACGTGGGGTGCGGCTATCTTTCAATGGGGTAAGTAAAAAAACGCCACACTAGATAGACTGGAGGGCGCTGAAGGAGAAGCTAATGGAGCTTCATGACAGCTTAACAACTTCATGGGCTGGGTGTCGGCAAATCGAGGGGTTTACCGGAACGATCATAAACCACTATTTGCCACTTACCGTTCTCGCTGGATTCAAAGGCAATAGTGCTACCGTCAGCACTAATGGTGGGATTTCGCACTTCGGCGCGGAGGTTTTCTGTGAGGTTGCGTAACTGTTGTGTTTCTCGGTTGTAGAGGTAAATTCCCGATCGCCCTTCACGAGAGCCAGCAAAGACGATGCTTTTACCGTCTTCAGAAATTGCCGGATGAGAGGCGATCGCATTTAGGGCATTGAGTCCCGGTAAATCGATCAGACGGCGGTCAGTCGCATCATACAGATAAATATCCTGACTCCCCCGCCGATCCGAGACAAACACAACATAGCGCCCCACCACTTGGGGGGTTAATTCTGAGGCGGTACTATTTAAACTGCGCCCACCAGGGTCGAAGGGAAAATCTAACAGGCGCACGGGACTCGTACAGCTTGTCAATAAACCTGCAAGGGCAACAGCTACGGATAAAAGGAGAGAACGCTTCACTATCGGGAGGATGGGCTGCCTTCTGGGAGATCTAATTCAACATTAGGTCCCCGGTCTAACACTTCAATGTCCCACTGACCGCGACGACTGGTTTCAAACGCGATGTAGCGACCATCAGGACTAACACTAGGATTTCGCACCCAGCCGCGATAGCCACGGGTCAGGATTTCTGAACGCCTAGTCGCACGGTCGTATAGTTCAACTTCTGGTCGTCCTTGGTCGCTGCTCATGTAGGCAATGTAGCGACCCGTGCGGCTGAGACTGGGACTTTCGGCGATCGCTTCTCGCTGGTTCAAGCTGGGTAAATCGATAAACCGCCGTTGTTGCAGATCATACATGAGAATTTTGCGATCGCCCTCCCGATTAGACACAAACGCCACAACTGTACCATCACCGCTCAACGTGGGTTGCTCATCCGTGTAGCGGCTATTTAGGGCAACGGGTGCTTGGACTTGGCTAACTGGGCTACAGGCAGCGACTATACCTGTAAGGCTCAATCCCATACTCCAACGGAGCCACCTGTACTTTCCCAGTCCCGCAGTAAATCTTCTCACGTTAGTTCTTGGCTCTTGACCAATGACCAATGACAGCGAGCAATACAACCAAAAACGAGGCGTTAATTTTTATTTGATGCCTTAGTAGTCAAAACGTCCTGGCTTATCACCCTCTTCCTCTGGGGAATCGTCTATGGGTTGGTAATCGACATAATCAGCGGGTGTCGCTCCCACATCTCTAGGAGGTGGAGAGGATAGCTGGTCTGATGACGGGCGGCGCTTTCTTGGTCTAGAGGTCGTTTCGGCATCGCGGCTTTCTGTCTCACGGCTTTCTGGACGTGTCGTGGTGCGTGGACGGCTACTGCGAGCCGGTTTATCTTCCCAACCACTGCCACTATCTAACTCAGCATTCCAAGTATCTGCAGACCGTTCTGGAGGGCGGCTATTAGTAGGACGAGGGCGACGTTTAGAGGGTCGATCTCCTCCTGGCGAGCGCTCTGAGTTTCCTCGACTTTTAGGACGACGAACTTCTCCCTCATACCGCTCTCTAGTACTACTGCGAGGGTCATCGTATCCTCGCAACCGACGATTTTCATATCGATCTTCTTCCGGCTCTAGTTGATCGTACAACTCTGCCTCTTGGTCGTATCGATACGCACGGCTAACAGGGCGCTCGTCATCCACAATTGGCGTATTTCGCTTTACTACTTCTGTTGCCACACCGCGTAACCGAATCGCTTCATAGGCGAAAAAAACCGTCGTACCAGTCAGGAGAAACTGACCAAATTGCAGAATTGGATCGAGTCGCCATCCCTGAAATAAGAGAATGAAGCCACACAAAAGTCCTACCGCCGCAAAAAATATATCCTGGTCTCGTGACAGTTCTGGACGTACCGATCGCATAAAGTAGAGCGCGGCTCCTGCAACTGCCAGAAAAATTCCCAGAATACTAGCTGAATTCAGCCCGAAGTTTACCATTGCTGCTCTCCTAAGTCAGTCCTATGGTAGCGAGTTATCATAACAAATCTCTACTTTAACTGGATGCTCTAGGTAAAGCTTGCCAGGTAGCAAGCTCTACTTATCAGCTTAAGCTAATTAACTGCCGCTTCACGTCAAACCCTAGACGAAAAGACCCGCGTCCCAGCAGAGCAAAACAGGGCAGCGAGTCACTCCGCTGCCCTGTGCTTCAGTTGAGCTTTTAAAAATTTCCGCTCAATTTTAGGAACGTTGGATTTTATCTTTTTGGCTAATAAAGATTAGTGCGACTGTTGCAGGAATCACAAGAATCACTGCGCCCGCCAGGAGACTGTACAAAAAGTTTGCTAACGAAGGAGTCATAGAACTTCAACCCTTTTTGATATTCTTCATAATAATTCTAATAGTCTACTTCCCACTTGAGAAGCCAGCTAAGGCTTAAGTTTTCAACAAAGGTGAGGCTGCTGCTCGACCCGGATGAAAATCTCCCTTGTACTCTGCCCTTAGCCCTCAGCACTTAGCCCTCAGCACTTATCTGAAAATCTTCGTTAACATTCGTGTAGTTATACCGCTTAAAATTAAGATAATTGGTATCCGAACGTCACTTTAGCCTGCATCTAGGCTGATATCTGACTTTCATAAGTAACAACTCATGACTGCTGCTACTCTTGCGACTTGGACTATCAGTCCTCTACTAGGACTGATGATCTTTTTGTTCATCTTCCGAATTGTTCTCAGTTGGTATCCTCAGGTAGACCTGAATCGCTTTCCGTTTAATTTAGTGGCTTGGCCGACGGAACCCTTCTTGGTGCCCCTACGGAAACTTGTGCCTGCGATTGGGGGCGTTGATATCACCCCAGTTATTTGGGTAGGTATTCTCAGCCTACTGCGGGAAATTCTCGTAGGTCAGCAGGGGCTGCTAAGGATGTTCTAATCGATACGAGCAGGCTTCGGACGTTGAGAGTTATTTGACAATCAATTTTTCCCGAAGCCTCATCCCCTAGCGGAAAGCATCATCTGCTCGACGAAATTGGTATAAACTTCTCCCTCCAGAAATGCTGGCGTTTCCAGGACTTTTTGATGGAAACCAATCGTGGTGGGTACGCCAGTAATGGCACACTCCCGCAGCGCTCGTTTCATCCGCTTAATTGCCGCGTCACGGTTTGGCCCCCAGACGATTAACTTGCCGATTAAGGAGTCGTAATAAGGGGGAATCTCATAATCGGTGTAGACATGAGAATCCATGCGCACACCTGGTCCTCCCGGTGGCAGGTAGCCGCTAATTCGTCCAGGTTGGGGGCGGAAGTTGCGATCGGGGTCTTCGGCATTGATGCGACATTCTATGGCATGACCTTTGAGGACAACTTGGTCTTGGGTTAGCTGTAATTTCTCGCCCTGAGCAATGCGAATTTGTTCGGCAACCAAGTCCAATCCCGTGATCATCTCGGTAACAGGATGCTCGACTTGGATGCGGGTGTTCATTTCCATGAAGTAGAAAGCACCTGATCGATCAAGGAGAAACTCGATTGTCCCGGCACCCACGTAGTTGATGGACTTTGCTGCCATTACCGCTGCGGCTCCCATTTGTTCTCGCAGTTCTGGACTGAGAATTGGGCTAGGGGCTTCTTCGAGTAGCTTCTGATGACGGCGCTGGATCGAGCAGTCTCGCTCCCCCAGATGGATGACATTACCGTGGCTGTCGGCTAGGATTTGAAACTCAATGTGGCGGGGACGCTCGACAAATTTCTCCATGTAGACGCCAGGATTACCAAAGGCGGCTTCTGCTTCTCCTTGAGCGGCTAGAAAGAGCTTGGTGAGTTCGCTTTCGTCACGGACGAGGCGCATTCCGCGTCCACCACCTCCAGCCGTAGCTTTGATCATGACGGGATAGCCAATTTTATGGGCGATGGCTTCTGCTTCTTGATCGCTCATCAGCAGTCCATCACTCCCCGGCACGGTTGGCACGCCAGCCCGGATCATGGTTTCTTTGGCTGTGGATTTATCCCCCATCGCCCGGATAGCTTCTGGGGTAGGGCCGATGAAGGATATTTGATGATCGGCACAGATTTCGGCAAAACGGGCATTTTCTGCAAGAAAACCATAGCCTGGATGAATGGCAGTGGCGTTGCGAGTCAGGGCAGCAGCAATAATATTGGGAATATTTAAATAACTTTTGCTACTAGCGGGTTCGCCGATGCAAACGGCTTCGTCTGCCAGTTGGACGTGAAGGGCGTGTCGGTCAATTGTGGAGTGAACGGCAACGGTAGAAATTCCCATTTCTTCGCAGGTTCGGAGAATCCTCAGGGCAATTTCCCCGCGATTGGCAATTAAGATTTTTGAAAAGTGCATAGAACAGCGCGGCTACATCCGTATCAGTAGGATAGAGGCGATCGTGTACCCTGTTTGTTATTTTTTCGCTTGAGTTGTACTGCTTCTAGGGTGAGGAAGCTTAACCTGCCTTGAAGCAGTAGTTTCTCACACTAGCGCAAGCTACTGGCTACTTAGGGCGATCGCTGGCAGTCATTAGCATATGAGCTTATTAAGGAAAATAAACATCCTACGTCATAACCCGCTTACTTTTTGATAAGATAGGCAATACGCGGATGTGGCGGAATTGGTATACGCGCACGTTTGAGGGGCGTGTGGCTTTGCCTTGCGAGTTCGAGTCTCGCCATCCGCATTATTAATCAATTGCTGTCTGGATGGCAGGTAAGGGAAGGGAATGGCGATCGCTTTTCTCCAAAATGGGTCAGATCCGGTTGGTCAATTAGCGAAGCCTGTGACTCCTCCCCAAACCCCTCCCCGATTCGGGGAGGAGCTTTCAGACTTCCCCTTGCAGCTTGCAAAAGCTTGTCCTTTTCCCTCGCCTTTAAGGGGAGGGTTAGGGAGAGGTGGGAACTCTGATGGGAGGTTA
>JALYGX010000384.1 GCA_030776905.1 Cyanobacteriota bacterium
ACAAAAAAACAGAAAAAAAGAGGAGGCAATCGCTGCTTCCTCAGACAATCTAAATTCAAATGCATCTTAAAGACGCTTGCTATAGCAATACCACAACCGCAAAAACCAAGAGGTTTTGACCGACTTCTTAGTAAGCCAAACCCATGCTGCGAGTGGTTTCTGCCCCTAGGTATACTCGGATGCTCAAAAAGTCTGTAGGGCAGGCTGTTTCGCACCGCTTGCACCCTACACAGTCTTCTGTGCGGGGAGAGGAGGCAATCTGCTGCGCTTTACAGCCATCCCAGGGAACCATCTCCAGAACATCTGTTGGGCAAGCCCGAACACACTGGGTGCAACCAATGCAAGTATCGTAAATTTTGACGGTATGAGACATTGAATATACAACTCCAAAAAGTGAGTTCTCCACCCTTGAGTGAGACTCAGGATCAAGGGCTAGTTTACCGCAGGGCTTTTACCCCCCTGGGCAAGAGGTTACAGAACTTCAAATTCTTTAACAGAAAGCTTTCTCAGTTAATACTGTGCTAGTACGGCGATCCGAATACTGGTAAATCCTACTGTCAAATTGCGGTTTTCCTCACTGACTATAGGTTTGAGGCTCGGCATCATAGAAGAGTGTGAAGCAAAAGTTGAGCAAAAAAAGCCAAAGTATAAGGAAGGTAATTCACATATGGCACTGATTCGTTGGCAACCGTTCCAAGAAATGGAAACCCTACGCCGTCAAATGGATCGAATGTTTGATGATATAAGTGGATTGAATGGCGTTCAGCAAATGTCTTGGCAGCCTGCTATCGAACTCCAAGATACACAGGATAAAGTAATTCTGCGGGCAGAAATTCCAGGTATTGAAGGCAAGGATTTGGATGTCCGCGTCACTCGCGAAGCCGTTGCCATCAGTGGTGAGCATCGTTACGAGAAGAAAGCCGAAGAGAAAGGCTTCTTCCGCTCTGAGTTCCGTTATGGTAAGTTTCAGCGAGTAATTCCTCTGCCAGTAGCTGTCCAGAATGATCGCGTAGAAGCTGACTTCACCAATGGCATCCTCACCCTAACACTACCTAAAGTAGAGGCGGCAAAAAATCGTGTAGTCAAACTCAATCTAGCCGAACAACCTGCTACGGCTATCGAAGCCTCTAACCAGCAGCCCGCTAACACTGATGGCAATCAGCCGGCTGCGGCTATCGAAGCCTCTGAGCAGCAGGTAGCTAACACTGAAACTAATGATGTTTGGGAGTCTGAAACTACTCAACCTGCCGCTGTGTAAGCTTGATCAAGTTGACAGCTTGTTGTTTTGACTGCCTAATTTAGCCTTCCCACCGCTGATTCAGCTCAGCGGTGATTTTTTATCGCAGCCTGCAAAGAGACTATCCCGTTTTTGCCATAGTATTTCTGCATCACTGCAAAAACGGGATGCACTGCTTAAATTCTGTTAGACTAATTCGCTTTTGAAGTTGTGCGATCGCTTTTACACCTTTTAGGGATACTCGCCACCGACACTAATTCCGGTATTGTACACGCTCGCTCCGTCGAGGGTGATATCAGACATTACCGCATTAGCGACATCCGCACTATACAAGCGTGCATCTGTGAAATTGACACCGACAAGGTTAGCCGCATTTAAGGTAGTCCCATTGACAAAGGCTCCGGACAGATTGGCTCCCTTCAGGTCAGCGCCAGTTAAATCAGCACCTTCTAAATTGGCATTAACTAAATTTGCTCCCTGCAAATTAGCATTTCTCAAATCAACACCAATTAGGTGAGCGCTTGCCAGGTCGGCTCCTGATAAGTCACAATTTTCACAGGCACGGGTTTCCAACAATTGCTTTACATGGTCGGGGTTTTCTGCTTTAATTGGAGCCGCTAAGAAGATGGTGCTCAGTAAAGCCGCCGTCGCTAGAATGGTTTTCATACGTTAGTTCCCTCCACGGAGTTAAAAGCTAGTAATTAGCCTTTAATAAGAGTTTGCCGCCAGTGACTGGCTCTTGTCGTCCTCCTATCGTAGGAGGAGCTAGAAACTGATGAAGAGATAGGTAAACGGCTTCAAGCGTAGCTAGCGCAAGAACTAACAGGTTTACCTAGAGTCTTCCCCACGAATCTGATCACCCCTCCCGCTGTCTAGCGCTGAATGTCTAGACCGAGAAGAATAGTTTTATTTTATCTGTGGAGTGTTCCTTTAGGAAGAAGCGCGATCGCACATTTTAAGCATCAATGTCACACCTGTTACGGTTTCAGATCACCGATTTTGGCAGGGAATAGCCGCGAACAATCTTGGAGAACTATTAAAGTAAGCTCTCCAAGAGATAGAAACTATGCAACCCTCTCCTTCTACTTCGCAGACAGTACAGCCCATTCACTCGAATTCCCACAATCAGACAAATGCAGTTGGTAACACTGTTTCAGGGATTCTCGTGATTGTTGTGCCTTTATGTATTGTCTTAGGAGCTGTCTTGTATAAAAGACATCGTACTTATCGCGCGGCTGTTCTACTTCAGCAGATTCAGACTTTAGAAAGGATGTGGCGGATCAGCCCCAGAAAATAAGTCTATCGCTCATCCCCAGGCGACTGAGATGACTAAACTTCTATTCACAATCTGAAGTAAGAGAACGTCAGGCGGCGATTGCGATACCATCCAGGTGTAGTCCGCAATACATACATCTACACTATGGAGACTATAGAGCCAGATACTCTACCCGCAGAGGTAATCCTGACGCACCCGCGTCAGTCTCTTGGCAATGTTCAACTCGATTGGACACCCCAACCTGGTAACTATCTTGACTTTCAAGGTCAAACTTACGCTGTTTTAGAGCGCCGCCACCGCTATCTCCTCAAATCAGGACGCTATCGGTTGCACAAAATCTCCCTTTACGTCCAATCTGCCCAACGCCCGACCGAAAAAAGTTTAATCGCAGGACGTTGGGTAATTGGTGATGCTAATTGTCGCTTGAATGCTCGCTCTGAACTGATTCGTTGCGCTGTCAATCCAGAGGGTCCCTGTGATTCGTGCCGCTTCTACGAACCCTCGACACCAGAACGTCAAGCCTGACCATTCTCTAAAACCTCTCCCACGGCTAAACGCATTCCATTGGCAAAGTCCCAAGCCTTCTGAGCGCGTTTGCCAGCTAGCTGTACTTCCGATAACAGCAGCAGTCCCTCTCCAGTTTGAATAATGGGACCTATGCCCTTGACAACGCTCATCACTTCTCCGGGACGCCCTGAATTCGCAGATAGAGAAGACAACTGTTGCTCTAGCACTTTTAACTCTAGGGGCAACTGGGAGAAGTAAGCCATGTCTAGGGGAGCGGTGGCAATAATTTTTAGAGCTTTATCTCGAAATGACGCCACACAGTTCGGGATAAATCCCCTGACTTGATTGTGTAATTCTATAGCAGGACGCGACCAATCCAGGCAAAAGTCTGGCTTTTGAATCATTGGGGCGTAGGTAGCTTGGGATTCATCTTGAGGCGTTGGTTGAATTTCCTGGTGTCCCACCTTTAGAAGCGTTTCAACTAACAAATCGGCTCCTAAATTGCTAAGAGTCTGCGCTAATTGGTGGGCGTTGTCCAAGAGCTGGACTGGGGTATGAGCCTTTAACAGCATCGCCCCTGTATCCATCCCCGCATCCATCAGCATGGTTGTAATGCCAGTTTCTGTTTCACCCCGATACAGACACCACTGAATTGGGGCAGCCCCTCGATATTTGGGCAGAATTGAGCCATGAACATTGATACAACCTAACTTAGGTATATCCAAAATTTCTTGGGAGAGAATTTGTCCGTAAGCAACAACGACAAAGACATCTGCTGATGCCTGCCGCAGTTGATTCAGCGTTTCGGCGTGCTTTTTCACCCGCTTCGGTTGCCAAACTGGTAGTTGATGTGCTGAGGCAATGGCTTTTACAGGTGAAGGCGTTAGCTGGTTACCACGCCCTCGACGCTTATCCGGTTGGGTAACAACACCCAGAACTTCAAATTCCGGATGGTTTAACAAGCGTTCCAAGCTGGGTACGGCAAACTGGGGAGTACCAAAGAAAATGACTCTCATTAGGGAATAGGGAATGGGGAATGGGGCGAGGAATGTACCGGGTTTGAACTCGGAAAAACTAACATTTTTTTCTCTTTTTTCCCTAGCCGTTAGCCTCTAGCTCCTAATCAACGGCAATTTCAACGCGGCGATTGCGTTGCTGGTTAGGGACGGTATCGTTGGGCACGAGGGGACGAGTTTCACCGTAGCCAACAGTCAGCCAACGGTATTGCTTGCCTAAAGCGTTGGCAAAATACTGCTCAACGGCTTTGGCGCGGCGAAATGACAGTTCTCGATTCGCCTCGGCTTCCTGAGTGGCGTCGGTGTGGGCAGCAATACGGATGGTACTCGCGGGGTAGTTGCGCAAATCAGTGACAATCTTGTCTAAAATTAAGCCCGCGTCTGAGCGCAGAAGGCTGTTGCTCTCCTCAAATAAGAGGTCGCTGGGTAAAGTTACTTTTAATTTGTCCGCTTGAATGACAGCAGCAGAGAGGGTAGTGGCTTGATTAACATCGCTGTTTTCAACCGACTTGGCATTTGAGTTGGGAGATGGTACTCCTTCAAGTTGTAAGCCGAGTGCTTGTAGTCGTGCTTCTAAACCTTCGTTTGGGCGACTGCTGCCCAGTTGTGTCTCCAAAGCTGCTACTTCGTCGCTCAACTGCTTCATCTGCCCCTGCAACTTTGTTAACTCAGCTTGCGCCTGCTGTTTTTGTGGTGGTGCTAGCTGGGGTGGCGGATTGCTAGACTCTGGTACAACTATGGGACTAGCATTGGCAGGGAGTACGGGTGTCTTTTTGTCAAGACGCTCCAACACCTTGAGCAGTAAGGGCCGCTCTGGATTGGGATTGGGATAAAAGTTGGCGAAGATAATGCCCAAAATCAGGGATAAACCCCCACCTACCCCCAGCAGTAGCAGTCGGAAAATTAAAACGAGTAACCACGGTTGTCTGCCCTTCGATTTGTTACGGGAAGCCTTTGCTTCTGAATTAGCGGATTGAGTCACCGAATTTTCCTGAATTTTATCCAGACCATAGAAGAATAATAGATACAATAGAGCATCTGATCGTTCCATCTTGATGGGTAAAATCGAAAGCGATCGCTAAATTGCAGAATTTAGCAT
>JALYGX010000385.1 GCA_030776905.1 Cyanobacteriota bacterium
CGGGAGTACTTCACGACATTGGCGCAGAATCTGAGCAATTCTAAACACACCCTAGAAATACTTCCTGACAAAAATGGAATTCTGCCAATTCAGGCGCTCCGCACTTACAAACCACCCTTGTTGTCAACAGCCATCACTGATCAATCCACCACTAAACCTTAAAAAACTAAAAACTCAAAAGACTTCTACACTCATCACTCATCACTATTACCAAGTCAGCACAGAAGGACGAGCGAGGAATCCGGCAGCTGTGAGAGCGTTAACGGCTGCTGTACAGTCCTGCACCCAGTATTTAGAGTCAAAGCGAACAAATTGGTGCTGATTTGATGCCGCTACTGTTGCTAACACTGGGATTTTCGCTTGATTTTTCTTCCCGGAATGGTCTTGCAGAATTGTTTTTAGGTGAGTGAGTTCCCCTTTGCTGCTTCGCTGTGGTGTTAGTTCAACAATCACCATTTGTACTT
Organism: Cyanobacteriota bacterium; assembly: GCA_030776905.1. GTDB lineage: Bacteria > Cyanobacteriota > Cyanobacteriia > Cyanobacteriales > Coleofasciculaceae > CADCTM01. The sequence continues at coordinate 465 of JALYGX010000385.1, forward strand.
GTTCAATGGGTTCAGCATCCTCAATAATTAGCTGAGTTTGCTCGTCTCGTCGGTCTACCTTGCCCCATACAATCAGACGGGCATCTGCTTGGATGAGCGAACTGATGCTTTCATAATTTTTAGGAAAGACAACCCCCTCGGCTTGACCGCTCAGGTCTTCCATCTGCACAAATGCCATAGGTTCGCCTGATGTTTTGGTGATGTGAGGCTTAACTTCAGTTAGCATCACAATTGCACTAATCGTCGTCCTTTTGTTTTGCTCCGCTAACTCATTGAGATTAATCGGACATAAAACTTTAGCGATTTTATTCGCTGATTTTAGAGGATGGTCAGATACATAAAATCCTAGTAATTCTTTTTCTAAGCGTAACTTTTCTTGCGGAGAAAAATCAGCCATATCTGGTGCTTTGGGGGCAGATTCCAAAGCTGCATTATTGTTTTTTGAATTTCCACTAGTAGTTCCTAAAATATCAAAAATCGTGGTCTGACCGCTTTCTCGATCTTTGGCTCGATTTTGTGCCCAACTGATCGTCGATTCCAACAATTCGATTAATTGTTTGCGATTGGGTTGGATGCTATCAAAAGCACCACTGTAAACCAAGGCTTCCAGTGCCCTGCGATTCACTGCCCGCAGATCGACGCGATCGCATAAATCTGCCAGTGACTTAAACGCGCCTCCACTCTTACGAGCCTCTAAAATACACTCAATTGCCCCCTGTCCCAAATTCCGTACAGCCGATAGTCCAAACAAAATTTTGCCAGATACTGGAGTGAAATCGACCTCAGAACGATTGATATCCGGTTGTTCAACCTTAATTCCCATACTCGAACAGGTAGCCATATATTTCTGCACCTTATCCTGACTTCCACTACTAGCAGTCAGCAGCGCCGCCATGTATTCAACTGGATAATTTGCCTTCAGATAAGCTGTTTGATAAGTTACGTAACCATAAGCCGTTGAATGGGATTTGTTGAAGCAATTTGAAGCTACCTTTCCATTTGCCAAAATAAAGTTATGGTCGCGCTCTACACCAATGTCATACACCGATTGAGTTCCTAAAAATTGGCGATTAATAATTTTAACCATTCTTATAGCTCCTTTCTCTGATCTACTTGTTCTATAAATTGTTAGTTGTTAGAGGCAAAATAGTTAAAAGACTTATCTTCATAACTTTTCAGCAACTCGTCGCGGCTTGTCTAACAACTAACTCTTTTTTTACTCCTTGCTTTACCGTTTAGCCGCTAAGAACTGACGCAGCCGCAGTAAACTGAGAGTCTGACCAAGATTTAAGGGCAGCAGAGACACCCCTTCCAAGCGAGACTGCACCCAACCTTCTCCCCAGTACCACTCGTGATACCCGTCAATTCCCTGACTCAACAGCAAGCGCAGAGAGCTTGACTGAGCAACCTGCACTTGGTGTTGAATTGCTACAGGTCCCGTCCAAGTGGTGAAGGTCAACCCTTGATGCAGTTGTTCCGGTAATCCAGCGGAAAAGCCTTGGGGCCATAACCACTGACGTAGCTGTTCGGAATTCAGCAGACTGTCGTGGATGACAGTTTGTGGTGCTTCCACTTCAATTCGGAGATGACTTTGTTGAAAGTTTCCTAGCATATTAACCGAGCGTATTTAAATCAGTCCTTGACGCTCATGGTATCCCAAGCTAGGTAGGGCTGAGTGCTGGGTGCTGAGTACTGATGCCAGACCTAAAATAAAAATAGAGTCTGTTAAGAAGTGTAAGGTTTCTCATGGCTGATCAGTTAATTCGCGCCACAGCGGCGGAGGGTGGCATTCGAGCCGTTGGCGTTATTTCAACACGCCTCACCGAAGAAGCCCGACGGCGTCACAAGCTTTCTTATGTGGCGACAGCCGCACTGGGTCGCACCATGTCTGCGGGTCTGTTGCTAGCTTCTAATATGAAGCGAGAGGGTTCTAGGGTCAATATTCGCGTCAAGGGCAAAGGTCCTCTGGGTGGGATTCTCATCGATGCGGGATTAGACGGAACTGTAAGGGGTTATGTAGACAATCCAACCATTGAACTGCCCCCCAACGCACGAGGCAAACTCGATGTTGGCGGTGCAGTAGGGCACGAGGGTTACCTCTACGTTGTCCGCGACGTTGGTTATGGCTACCCCTATTCCAGTACTGTTGAGCTAGTATCGGGTGAAATTGGCGATGACATCGCTCACTACCTGGTGACTTCTGAACAAACGCCATCGGCTTTGGTCGTTGGTGTATTTGTTGGGGCAGAGGGTGTTACGGCAGCTGGGGGGATATTACTCCAAGTTCTCCCTAAAGCAGCTAGAGACGAAGCCTTGGTGCAAACTCTAGAATCTCGCGTTGCTAAACTGGCAGGATTTACACCCCTGTTACAGGAAGGCAAAACGTTACCGGAGATTTTTGAACAGCTATTGGGCGATATGAATTTGGTGCTTCTGCCAGAAGTCCAGATGGTACGTTTTCACTGTGGTTGTTCGTTTGATCGCGTTTTGGGGGCGTTGAAAATGCTGGGCGAAGCAGAACTCCAGGATATGATTGAAAAAGATGACGGAGCCGAGGCAACCTGCCACTTCTGCGGCGAAGTTTATCAGGCAAGTAGTGATGAACTAGCTCGGTTGATTGAGGATTTGCGAACTGAGTCTGTTTGAAATTCCTCATCCCTACAGCTCCTTATCCATACTCGCTGTTTTGAAGTTAATGGTGCTTTCTCTAAAAGTCCGTGTCTACCCAAAACAACACTCCCGTAGAACTTGATTGACTTTTGGCAGATAGATGAAAAGATTGTGGTTTATCAAACACTTGGCGTGGCAAGGATTTTGGAGAATGTGAGTAACGATAAGCTCTAATACTAAAGGCACTCAAGGGGGGGTGGGCACAGTCAATATACAGAGATGCCTTTAAAGCCGAATGTAGCTTTTTCTGTCTAGGGGGAGTAGGATTGCAACTACTGAGAGTGGTGTAAAACACGCTGGATTAGCTGTAGCGCGTGGTGTGAGTTATGACAAGAGATCGAGAAATTCCTGACAGTTGGCCTGACTCAAAGTCTTCAAAACCAGGTCAGCCTGAGGGGAGACGACGCACAAGAAGTGCCTTTGATGCAAAGCGTCCCTTGGTTCGTCCCGCCTCAGGAGCGATTGAAGGGCCGGCGAAGCGGGGCAAAGCCCAGCAATCTCGAAGGGGTTCGCGACACCTCCCCCCTCCACCGGAAGGGCTTCCAGTTCCTCAACAATTGGCGACAGCAGATTTGCCTCCCCCCCCTCCGTCAAAGCTGCGTCAGTGGTGGAAGGGGCGCTTTACCTTCGACTTACGGTTCTGGGCAATTTCAATCGTGCTGCTTTCCAGTGGGGTAGGAATTACCTCCGTAGCGTTATTACTGAAGCTGCCAGCGGTGCCAAATTGCCCCGCTACGTTTTGGCCGACAGCTTCAGCGTCGATGCGCCTTTATTGTGCGCAGTTGGCAGCAAACAAACAGACAGCAGAGAATTTGCTACAGGCGATCGCTTTAGTTCAGGATTTGCCCCCCGACCACCCCTTGCGCCCAGAAATCAATCGTAATATCGAACAGTGGTCGCAGGATATTCTGAAAATTGGTGACGAAAAGTTCCAGGTAGGTCAGCTAAGTGAAGCGATCAAAATTGCTAGACGCATTCCTGCTGGGGTTTCTGCCCAGAAGCTTGTAGAAAAGCGCATCGAACGTTGGCAAACAATTTGGTCCGAAGCACAAAAGATTTATGACGCAACAGAGGAACAGTTGAGGCAGTCAAACTGGACTCAGGCATTTAGAGAAGCCGTCCGACTGACCTCTGTGGAGAATAAATACTGGGCAACGACGAAGTACGAGCAACTGACTAGACTAATTCAAATCGCCAAGGTAGCTAGTGCCCAGTTGGATAAAGCTCACGATTTGAGTAGAAGCGACAGAGTAGACGATATCTTGGCAGCGATTAAGCAGGCAGAGAAAGTGTCTCCTGAGAGTTATGCCTACAGAGAGGCTCAGAAGTTGATCGTCGAGTGTGGTAAGAAGCTGCTGAAAATCGCCGAGTATCGCCTCGAACAACGCAACGGGCAAGGTGTCATCGAAATTGCGGAGAAACTTCCCCCTAGCGTTAAATTAGAGGCAGAAAAAGCGGACTTGATGAATTTGGGGCAAGCGTTAACAAAGGCAGCATCAGGAACAATTGCCGCCTTGGAAGAAGCGATCGCATTTGCCCAAAAAGTTGGCTCGGGTAATCCTCTATCTACCAAAGGACAGCAACTTGCAAGTCGCTGGCAGCGAGAAGTTCAAGATATTACTCAGCTAGAACGGGCGCGAACGTTTGCCAATTCCGGCTTACCTGCTGACTTGAAAACAGCGATCGCCGAAGCCCAGCAAATTCCTAGTGGCAATCCTCGCTATTCCCAAGCCCGCGAGGAAATCACCCGCTGGACTCGTCAAGTCGAAACCATAGAAGACCAGCCCTATCTCGACCGCGCCACCCAAATTGCTAATTTTGGTGGACCTGCCTCGTTGCAAGAAGCAATTCAAGAAGCTGGTCGTGTTGCCCCAGGTCGTACCCTTTACAAGCAAGCGCAAGAAAAAATCGGACAGTGGACTGACACAATCCAACGACAGCAAGACCAACCATTCCTCGACCAGGCACGCGCTTTGGCAAACGTAGGTAATCTTCCGGCTGCGATCTCTACTGCCCAACAAATTCGTTCGGGAAGGGCACTCTACAGGGAGGCGCAAAACAACATTGAAACCTGGCAGGCAGAAATTCGGGGTCAGCAGCGTTTACAAGAATCTTACCAAGCTGCTACTCCCGGAACGCCTGAAGCGATCTCAGCCGCAATTCGAGTGGCAAGACAAGTTCCCTCTTCGTCATCAGCCAGAGGAGATGCGAGAGCGGCAGTAAGTCGCTGGAGCAATCAACTCTTA
>JALYGX010000386.1 GCA_030776905.1 Cyanobacteriota bacterium
ATGAAAAACTGTAATACCTCAATGATAAATACCCCCCTTAGTCCTTGCTCATAGTGAACTTGAAAGTGAAATTATTCCTAAGCGAACTTGTGGCAATTGCTCCTGGAACCTGACACTCTATGAACATTCTCATGCTCTCTTCCACTTTTCCTTATCCGCCGACGCGGGGAGGAACGCAGGTAAGAACGTTTAACTTACTAAAATACCTGTATCCGCGTCATGCCATCACTATGATTACTCAACGTTCTGAAGATGTCACCGATGCGGAAGTGGAAGAACTGCGGGAGTGGCTGGAGGAACTGGTGGTTTTTCCTCAACCACAGCTATCAGATGCAGAGCAAGGGATACTGGGGAAAGTGCAGCGATTCAGGACGTTTTTACAGCAAGGCACACCTCCAAACGTGCTATACCACTACTCAAGTGATATTCAAGAATGGATAGATGAGGCAGTGGCACTCTCAAAGTTTGAGGTGATTACCTGCGAGCATAGTGTGAATGAAATTTATATACGACCCGAATGGCGGCAGCAGCTACGAACAGTCGTGAATATTCATAGTTCTGTTTATGGGACGTGCCGCCACCAATTGGAAACAGGAACCTCAGAAAATCAACTTAGAGACCAGTTGAATTTGCCGCTCCTGCGCCGCTATGAAGAGCTATATTGCTCCAAGTTTACTAACATTGTTGTCACGACATCCGAGGATCGGCGGCAAATTGGGGCGTTTGAGCCAGAAGGGCAGATTGCGGTGATTCCCAATGGAGTTGATTTTACTCTTTACCCTAAGCGCACCTCAGACCCTGGAGGAAACCAGCTAGTATTTGTTGGGGCAATGGATACCGTGCCAAACATCGATGCTGTCCGCTTTTTCAGCTTAGAGGTGTTCCCAGAAATTTTGCGACGGTATCCAGATGCCACACTGGAACTAGTAGGAACAAGACCAGTACAGTCAGTTTTGGAGTTGGGCGATCGCCCTAACATTACGGTAACGGGTCGCGTACCTTCGGTAGTAGACTACCTGCATAAAGCAACCGTTTGTGTAGTGCCGTTACGGACGGGTTATGGAATTAAAAATAAAACCCTAGAGGCAATGGCAGCCGGGACGCCACTGGTAGGAAGCGATCGCGGTTTGGAAGGACTGGCAGTTGATGGTGCAGATGTCCCATTAAGAGCCTTACGCGCCAATGAGCCAACCGAGTATGTATACGCCGTGAGTCGATTATTTGAAGACCGCCAACTGCGAAAGCAACTGTCAGACAATGGGCGATCGCTCATTGAAAAGAAATACACTTGGGAACGCGCTGGTGAGCTTTACGAACAGGTACTATCAGGGCGAAGCAATTAAAAATTGTTAGTTCATCCTTAGTTCTTAACCAATGGCTAATGACTAATAACTAATAACCAATGACCAATGACTAAAGATTCGCAACCAACGCCACCCCCCGTTAATGCCATCCAGATCATAAAGAAACCCACTGGCAAACGAGTAGGGGCGTCATCCATAACGCCTGCACGGGTCAAAAAGCAACCATCGGTGAAGAAGTCGCGGTTGGCTGGTTGCCTGACGACCTTGGGAGCGATCGCTACCTTAATCGCGACTGGCGGTGTCGTTGTCGGTGGCATCTGGCTTGCTATTCTTTTGATGGTCAACCCAAACTCCATTATTTGGCTCAATCAATTTTTGCCAGAATGGACACGCATTCCTATAGCGGGTGACTCACCTCCCAAGACTCTTGCGGCGATCCAAGAGGAGGTTCGTAAAAGCGGACGTATCCCAGGAGAAATTCAGCCGCTAAAAGGCTCTGAGTTACTGCTGCCACTATTTGCCACCACCCCCAATTGCCAGAGTGATTGTGAAAAGATTGTCGAACTGAGGGTCTATCATCCTAGTCAGTCAAGCGGTGACCAGAAATATTATCAGCTTGTCAGTCAGCTTCCCATTACTGGTCCTCAAGAGTATTTTGTTCTTTCTACCGCCGTCGGCACTAAAGGTAATCCGACTTTGTCCCGGTCGCTGCCTTTAACAAAACTCAGTCCCTTTGATGACAAAGCCCCAGAAGTAGGCTTTTGGTTCATCCTTTCAGGTCAACGCTTAAGTGGTGACCCACCGATTACTTACGGACAACTCGTTCACTACAACCCCGACCAGATGCATTTAAGTGTCATGGTGCAGTGGACAAGCCCCAATGAGCTTCAGCCCTACTGGCAGCAAATGACTGGTGCGGCAACTCCTGAATTGGTGGTTAATCAAACGGCAGGTTTGGAACCAAAGTTTAAGGTTTACCAGATTAAACCCCGGCAGTTCGTGCCCGATCCAATTTATTTACAAGAAATTTCCCTGGTACAACCTGCGATCGACACTCCAATTTTCCGCAAGGCTTTGCTGTTGGCGCGGAGTGGTTTGTGGTCTCCAGCACGGCAATTGTTGCAATCTCAGAAGAAAAAAAATTGGTCAGCTACCGCCCAAACGCAATTGGATGTGATTCAACTGCACGCGCAGCTCACGGAGTCCCAGGCAAAGCAAGCTTGGGCAAGCCCCAGTCAGCAAATTTTTGCCAATCTGATTGATGGTCGCTGGGAGGATGCCTTGCTAGTGTTTCAATCGTCTGAATCCGGCGATCAGATGCAGGAAATTGCGGCAATGCTGAAGACTGATTCCGGGACATTGTGGGAGCGTGTGGAAGCGGCACTTAAGGTGAATCCCGATGATAGCAACGTAAAAGCTTGGGGCACGTTAATTGTGGCAGCCCAGCAAGACCGGGCAAAAGCGATCGCCTACTTTAAGCAACTTCAGAAAAATAAAGCAGCCCAACCGGAAAATAATACTGAGATTAACGAATTACTCGACCATCTAGAGAACACCAAGGGGACAGGGTCACTCGATGGCGATCGCCTCAGCCAAGTTATTGGGACTGCACAACAAGTTACAACTGTCAATCCAGGCGATTGGCTGCAACTAGAACAAAATCCAAAAAGCAAAAAACCACTGCCTCTCCAACGAGAAGCCCAGCAGGTGTGGTATCAAGTGCAAGTCGCTGCCTTTAATGATGGTCAGCGCTGGCGGCAGATGCCTTTTTCTAACTTGAAGTTGCCAAAAGACTTTCAAGCCAAGCAACTATGGAAATATCTGGGTTTGGATGCTGATTCCCAGATTCAGATTATCGTTTGGGCGGCTGATGGACAACAGCAATCAACGACGGCAACGGTTAAGGCAGTGTCCTACCGAGGCGGTGTCATCCAACTACTGGCAGGAGGTGAAGCCTTCCCCGCTCCTACACCGGGTACTGGTTCGAGAAGCCGTCCTCTTGCCTACACCGATACCGCCCTAACTTGGTTAGAGCCAGCTTCCGTTACGTTGTCAGACCTCAATCAACTACAACCTAAATTGGTATCGGCGCTACTCCCTGCCCTCCGGCGGGAGTTAGTTCAGAAGGGTCAATTGAAATCAATTACAACGCCTAGTTTACAGGTGATGCTGGACGAAATGGGGTACTCGTCGGCGCGACTGGTCGAGCTAACAGGCAACAACGAACCAGAAATTGTGCTGACACTGTATGAAGACCGTTCTGGCTCGTTGAAAAAGCCAGACATCACACCATCTGTAGAGGACAGCCAGTTGTATAAACCCCGGACTTTGATTTTTTCCGACAAGGGAGCTTTGCTTTACAGCGAACTCTCTAAGGATGCGGGTGCTTCGCTAAGTGCGATCGCTGATTTAAGAGATGGTGGTTCTGCTGCTCTAGTCATCGATACCAAAAGTAACTACAGCCTCAAGCGTTGGTCACCAGAGCGTAAGCGCTTGGAGTAGTTCGTACTCCGATAAGGGACTTGCAAATAAAAAAATATCCATGAGAAAGATGGTAGGTGCGGCAGGTTTTACAGCCATCTCTACCTCGGCTTGTACTACGAAGCGGCAGCAGACATAGAGCGATCGCGTTATTACATCCTCAAGGCGGTCAATGAATACATCAGTTGCCAGTAAGCATAGGTCTGTAAGCCTACTCAAAAGTCAATGGTTGAAACAATTCTTGTCTTTGTCCTCATTGGGTTGATTATTACTGGGATTTTTATCAATCCTGTTTTAATCAAACGACGACGAAACCGTTTCAAACATCGTCCTTTTTCACCTCTTTGTCATGCCATTATTGAGAATAATCTTCCCATCTACTCCCGTCTTTCTCCTGCTCAGCGAAGACGACTTCAGGGACATATCCAAGTGTTCTTGGCAGAAAAACAATTCATTGGCTGCCAAGGATTACAGGTGACCGAAGAAATGAAGCTGATTATTGCTGCTATCGCTTGCTTGCTCCTGCTCAACGAGCAAGGGAACTACTTCCCTAAACTTCGTTCAATTTTAGTTTATCCCAGCGCTTATCTTGTAAATGAAACAACTAACACTGGGA
>JALYGX010000387.1 GCA_030776905.1 Cyanobacteriota bacterium
TGATTTTCTAACACGAACTCACGGGCAAATTGACCTGACTGGATTTCTTGCAGAATTTTACGCATCTCAGCACGGGTTTGGTCGGTGACAATCCGAGGACCGCGAGTATAATCTCCATACTCAGCCGTATTGGAGATGCTGTCGCGCATCTGGGCAAGTCCACCTTCCACCACCAAGTCAACAATTAGCTTGACTTCATGGAGGCATTCAAAATAAGCTAACTCTGGCTGATATCCGGCGGCTACTAGAGTTTCAAAACCGGATTTTATCAAAGCACTCAAACCACCGCAGAGAACGACTTGCTCTCCGAATAAATCCGTTTCGGTTTCTTCACGGAAGCTGGTTTCTAAGATACCCGCGCGGGTGCCACCGATACCTTTAGCGTATGCCATTGCGCGATCGCGTGCTTGACCCGTAGCATCCTGATACACGGCAAACAAAGCAGGAACTCCTTCCCCTTGTTCGTAGGTTCGCCGCACCAAATGCCCTGGTCCCTTAGGGGCAACCATCACCACGTCCACCTCAGCAGGCGGGACAACTTGACCAAAGTGAATATTGAAGCCGTGGGCAAAAGCGAGTACCTTGCCCTCGGTCAGATTTGGCTCAATTTCGTTTTTATAAACCGTTTTTTGGACTTCATCGGGCAACAAAATCATAATGAAGTCAGCGGCTTTAGCAGCATCAGAAACTGAGTGGACTTTTAACCCAGCTTCCTCAGCTTTAGCCACAGACTTACTACCCGGATACAGCCCAACAATGACGTTCATGCCACTATCTTTCAGGTTGAGGGCGTGAGCGTGACCTTGAGAACCGTAGCCGATGATGGCAATGGTTTTATCGGCGAGTAGGTCTAAGTTGGCATCCGTGTCGTAATACATCCGGGCCATAGAAGCATCTCCTTAAGCAAGCGTTGTGAGTAATCGCGAACTCTTGATTTTACCCCAAAACTTGTGGCAAGCCTTTGGTTAAAGCTCTCTTGTCGCCACTAAAGTTTGTCTTGTGCATTCTTGAGCTGATGAACCGAAGTGCGATCGCGCCAATGAAATCTTCAGCACATTCATGGGCATAACTCCTATCGCTCACCCAACAAACATTCAACGGGTGCTGAAAAAGTTATAAGAGATTGAAAAGGAGGAAGGTGAAGAATGAGCTATCACTACAGCATGGTGATTCAATGGTCAGAGGAAGATCAGCTCTTCTTAGTTCACTTACCTGAATTTCCCTGGCAGCAGTTTCATACGCATGGTAGAACTTATGAAGAAGCTGCCAAAAATGGTCAAGAAGTGATTGAGGCTTTTGTGGAGATGCTGACTGAGGAGGATAAACCCCTACCAGAACCCAGAATTTTTCCCACAAAGCCGTTACAGGTTGCTTAGTTGCGTGTATCGAATTACAACACAATACAGCACAGGAGCAAATCGTGAACCTGTTTGCTAGCCAAGTTGGAACAACCGAGTTGAAAGTGCCCTCTTGCTAGTGGCTGGAGTACGAGCGATCGCTATCCTCGTCAACGCTGAAGTGCGATCGCTCATAATAGATGAAAATTTAATGAGTTTAAACGTTACTAAGTTGATGGCGATGATTCCTATTAATGAAGCCAAACAGCGATTGCAAGATTTGCTCGATGCCGTGAGTCAATCCCATCAGCCGATTGTAATTACTTCCCAAAGCAGCAATGCGATTTTACTGTCTGAAGCAGATTGGTTGGCGATTCAGGAAACGCTATATCTACTTTCGATACCAGGAATGCGGGAGTCAATTCGTGCTGGTTTGGCAACTCCGATTGAAGAATGCGATCGGGAGTTAGAGTGGTGACTTGGCAGCTTGTCTACACGAAACAGGCTCAGAAAGACGCAAAGAAGCTGACTCAAAGTAACTTACGAGACAAGGCGCAAGCACTACTCGATATCATTGAAATCGATCCATTTCAGAATCCCCCACCCTATGAAAAGCTGGTGGGTGATTTAGCTGGTGCTTACTCGCGGCGTATCAATATCCAGCATCGTCTTGTGTATGAAGTGATTGAGTCAGAAAATACAGTGAAAATTCTGCGGATGTGGACTCATTACGAGTAGTTTTTTTACGACATGACTGAAGGAGCGATCGCTATCCTCGTCAACGCTGAAGTGCGATCGCTGCATTTGCATTTGGCGTTGATGTTGGACGGGATTAGATGTTGGGTTTCCTGGGTCAACTAAATCTACAATCAAGCCACTGCAAAGCCTGTATACTCCCGGATTTTGGGATGGCGAAAACCCAGCACAATATCTTCCTTAGGAACGCCTGCTTCTAGTAAGTCGGTAGCAATACCTTCCTCGGTGTCGTCATATTGAATCCAGATTTTATCGCCGATTAAATCGATATGAATTGGTGTAGTGTGTAGATACTTGTCATCATTCCAGCCAATATCCAAAACTAAGTAGCGTCCTCGCTCATCATCAAATAGAACTTGGGAGTCATAACTGTCGGGCAGAGAAGCTCGATATTGGGCGTGTTCTTGCAGTATTTTTTTTATGATGTCTCGGTAGTTTAATCGGGTATCCATTGCGCGATCGCCTCACGTTCCTCATCAAAGACAATCAGCCTAATAATTTGGTTCTTTAGCAGAACTTGTCCTAATTCTATGGTAAATACGCTGTTGAAGGTAGGACGAGAAACGGCAAGATAGAGAATTCGCTCTATACCCATTTCGTTAAGGATTTGGCGATAGAGGACATACTGCCCCAAAGCTTGCTCCAAATCTTTGACATCAGACTTTCCCACAAAACTCTTGACTTCAACAACAATTTTTTGGATTCCTTTTTCGGCACTAATGAGACGTTCTGCACCGAGGTCGGCAGATAAGCGCTTCTTGCCTATTTGCAATGGAAATGGATCGTGGGTAATTGTCCAGCCATCCTTTTGTAAGGCACGCTTAACTGTATCGTGGTAGATGTCTCGCCTTGCCATGCTGATTTATGCGCTTTGCTATCTTCCTAGCTTAGTCTGGAAGCATAAGGTCTTTATGAGGCTGAGTGGGGGCAGGGGAGGAAATAGAATTTTGCGTTGATGTTGGATGGAAGTAAATGTTGGGTTTCCTGGCATCAACCCAACCTACGGCGATAGGCGATCTCGCTGGAGTCGGAGCATCGCTATCCTCGTCAACGTTGAAGCGCGATCGCTGTATTTGGTGCTAATCTTGGACGGGAGTAGATGTTGAATTTCCTGGTAATCAATTCAACCTATGGGTTACTTTAGGTGTTCTATTGGAGTACTCACTAATTTCTGTAGTTCGCGTGCAACGTCGCTTCTATGGCAGTGAGATGAGTTGAGTTCTGCACATAGCAATAGGATAGTTCCAGTTTTGGCAATTTTTGAAATCTCTAATAAAGTTTCATGTGCTTCCTGGTCATTTGGAGGAATCCAATTACTTTCGCCAGATGTATTACCTAAAGATGGTCTGGAGACGTACTTGATATTTTTGGCATGACAAGCTTGTTTTATTTGTTCGCCGTACCATTTACGGCTCCAAGCATGAGGTTTTAATCTAACATCAATTACGCAAACAACTTTAAACTCGTCTAAATAACTAAAGAAATCATCATAACTACTTCGATTGCCATATCCAAAAGTCAGAATCAATTTCTCATATTCGGTGTTTACGATTGCCATTTTTAATTCTAAAGTAAACTGAGCTGTTCAAATTTTACTATAGGCGGATACACTAAGCCAATAATCATAAAGTTTTGAGGATGCTGTTTTAAATTCCCTATTATAAAATATAGATCTTTTTCTTTCATAAGGTAGAGCGGAATTGAAAAGGCAAGATAAAAGACTTAATTTCTG
>JALYGX010000388.1 GCA_030776905.1 Cyanobacteriota bacterium
AGTAGCTCATAGGACGGCTGCTGAACCTTCGTACTTCCTTCTAGAAATTGCGATCGCTTCTACGGTTTGCCGCTTGAGATCTCGCACTCTTGTAAGCATAACTTTAGATATAGAACGGCGATCGCAGGTCGCAGGTAAGTGTCTTCTCTCACGCCTTTCTAAGCTAATCCAGCTCTACACCAAAAATTTGCCCGTTTAGATGAACTCAGCACACCCATCGCTGAGTGTACTGGTCTTCAGAACCGGACGTGAGACTTTCGCCTCATCCGGCTCCTCGACTACTTGGTGATTGTCATTCATACTTCCATGTACCCGGTCATGGCAATGTCTATGCAGCAGTGCTAGGTTGTCCTGCTTGTTATTCTTCCTGTTTCTATCCAGGTGGTGGACTTCCATCAGGTCTTCTAGCTTGAACTGCAATCCGCATTGTGAGCATTTTCCCTTTTGTCCCTTGAGGAGTGTTGCCACCCTTTTGGGTATTTCTGGGTGTTTGCCCATTCTTAAACTCCAGTAAACCCAATCTCCGTCATAGGGGCTTCTGTCTCCCTGTATCTTGACGTGCCTAACTATGGCTACATCGGTGTGTGAGAATAGGAAGCTCCCTTCTTCCTCTTTGAATGCCCAGTTTTTCTGACCGTGCGTTCTGAAGTACTTTCTTTTGACCCATTGTTCCCCTTTATGTGGGTGACGGAATTTTGCCCATCTCCAGAGTTTCCAGTGCGTTAAGTCATCTAGGACTTCAAAGTATTTCCTAGATATGGCGCTGGAATAGTAGTTCGCCCATCCTCTAATCATTGGATTGAGTTTGCTGATTACTGCTTTTTGAGGTGCAGCTTTTTTTGAGCGAATCACTTCTCTGATTTTCTTGGCTTGTTTGATTACTGCCTTTTTACTAGGCTTAATCAGGGTTTTATAGCCGCTCATTCTCTTCCCTGAGTTGTATTTACTCACCTGATATTGGCGAATGTTGAATCCCAGGAAGTCGAATCCCGGTATGCCATCTCCTACTTTTTCAAGCGTGTGACCTATACGGGTTTTTGCAGCTTTAAGCTCTAGCCCTACCTCACTTAACCAGTCTGTGATTATTTGCTGGCATTTTTGAACAACTTCGAGATTTTCATGCAGAATTACAAAGTCATCTGCATATCGAATTAAGCTAAGGGCACTTCTGTTCTTCCCTTTTTGTCCGGGTAACGTCTGTGCATATTGCTTAATTCTATTCTCCATACCATGAAGGGCTATGTTTGCTAAAAGCGGGGAAATTACACCTCCCTGTGGCGTCCCTTCATTTGTTTGGTGGTACTTGAAGTTATCCATTACGCCTGCTTTCAACCATGCTCTAACCAGCCTTTTAATCCAGGGGCTGGTGTTGAGTTTTTTGAGCAAGGCATCATGGTCGATTCTGTCGAAGCATTTGGCAATATCGGCATCCAAAACATATTTTGGTTTCATTCTTATTGCCGCGAATATAGCTTCGATAGCATCGTGAGCAGAGCGTCCGGGTCTAAATCCGTAGCTATTGGGTTCAAAACGAGCTTCCCATTCAGGCTCTAATGAAATTTTTAACAGTGCTTGTTTAGCTCTATCAAAAATTGTTGGGATTCCTAGTGGTCGCTTTTCATCCGTGCCTGGTTTGTCTATCCATACACGTCTAGTCGGCGCTGGTTTTCCCTCATCTTTCCTTAGACTTTCTACGAGAATTAGCCTGATTTTTGGGGATAAAGACGCTAAACCGTCTATGCCTGCTGTTTTCTTGCCAGAATTGTCTTGGGTTACTCGTCTGGTAGCTAAGGCTCTAGCTGACCAGGACTTGGTTAGAAGCTTCTGAAGTTTGCGAACTTTTTCGACATCTCCACGTCTAGAAGCTTGGTAAATCCGCTTTTGGAGCTTGAACACATTTCTCTCAATCTTGCGCCAAGGTAATGTGTTCCATTCATACATCGGTTGAACCGTGTTCATGACTTTTTGACTTTACTTGGTGGCTTTACCGTCCAAATAGTCGTGTCTCTGTCTGCATATCCTTCGGCTTTCCCAAAGGCATTCGCTTCTGAGACAATCCTGCCCTTATATAGCTTGCGGTGACTCCTTCTCAGGATTTCGACCTTTCCTGAGAGCTAATATAAGGGTTACTCCGTTCCTAGCTTTCGTTTTACGTTGGGGTTAGGACTCCTACTTTCCGCCAGGTTACTTTGTGGATGCCTCTACCTATCCCTTCATCTGGTAGACACGTTTTCACCGTTCCCTTTTGGGTGCTGCCTATCAGCCTTATTTGGCAGCTTCGACATAATGACGGGTCAGACATAGGTTTCTTACGTAGCCATTCCCAACTTTGCTTGGCAGGGATACCAGTTTTAGGCTTCTAGCTGCCTGCCTTTTTATCCCCGCTTCAACCGTTTTGATAGTCAGTCTTACGATTGGGGGATATGCTGTCACCTCGCATCAGAGGGGCTGGAATTGTCCAGTAGGACTCACCGCACAAAAGCTAAGTTGTATTTACTTTAGAGGTATAATCCTCTGTTTCCATACAGCCAAATCCCAGGTTGATTGGCTTCCAATTCCCAAGGGTCTTGGAGATTCTTCTCACTGGTTCTCAGGCTAACGGGTCGCACAAAAGGAATGTCATCCAAATCTTTTTGAGTCTCTGGATTGGCAGAAGGAGAAGTATGAACTCTAGTGGGTTCATACGTTGACTCAGTGTTGGCAAAGTCATAGTCTCTTTCCAGATCGCTGGTATCCGCTACCGAGGTCGATCGCTTATTCGACCTCATCGGTACAACCACATTATTGGATTTAGGAGCAGGTTCCGCTACTGGAGCATCAAAACTTGTGCCAGAGGTGGCAACGTGCGGCTCAAAGGTAGTATCAGCACCCAATTTATATATCCTGGAAGCGGTCAATTCAGCGCGTTTTTCTTTAAAACCTTCGGGTCGGTCGATGGTATTCATGCCCAAGCGACCTTCGATAATCACGCGATCGCCTGTTGAATAGTTTTCCTTAATTTCACTGGCAAAATTCCCCCAGCCAACCACTTTTAACGTTGTTGGTGGGTCTTCAGCCCGCTGACCAGGAAACTGAACCAGCATCTGGGCAAGGGGAGTTTGATTATCAGACGTATAACGGAGTTCTGGATCTTGAATGATCTGTGCCATTAAGATACAGCTATTCATAGTTCAAATTTCCTGGCGTTCAGCCTCCATAATAGAACAATTGTACCAAAGCCGTCAGTTTAAAAAGTGCTGAGTGCTGAGTACTCCCATGCTGTCTATACTGTGCGGTTGCGAGAATGACGTGAGGTAAGGCGGGATGCCTACTTCACTTTCCCGATTTAACAATCAAGCGAGAAGTAGAACATAGCCCTGCTTCGCCAACAGACCTAAATGCTAGCTCATTAAGTCTGATAACTTCCGTTTTCAGCACTCAGCACCGTCAACTCAGCACTTTATAACAGAGCTTCAGCTCTAGGAGCTTCTACACCTGGCTCTTGTTCAACAAACTCTTGGACGTAGCTGCGATACTTCCGCAGGTTTTCATCCACCCAATCCCGGTCATCGCTATTGGCAAAGATATGTACCAACGGTTCCCCAGCATCGGGCAAAATCAACACCCAACTGTCATTGTGGTGGTTGACAATCTTCACCCCATCCACCAACTCTAAGTTGTCATTAGAGTGGGTTTCCACAAGATGACGCATCAATGACCCCTTTACCGTCCAAGGACAGCGAACAGTGTAGGTTTTGTGGGTAACACGAGGCAGTTCCGTACGAATCTGAGCAAGCGATCGCTCTTGCACTGTCAGCATCTCGATCATCTTAGCGATACAAAACATCGCATCAAAACCTGGATGTAACTGCGGGAAAATAAAGCCCATTTCCCCACTGCCACCCAATACCACATTAGGATTTGCCTGAGATGCCTCCATTAATGCCGTTGGATTTGCCTTCGTGCGTATCACCTTGCCATCATGCAGTCGAGCAATTCGTTCCACCGCACTAGACGCCTGTACAGGTACCACCACCGTGCTCCTGGGATAAGCTGTCAGCATAATGCTTGTCATCAGCGCAGTCAATAGCTCGCCGCGAATTGGCATTCCTGATTCATCCACCAAAATCAGTTGTTCTCCATTAGCGGACACCTGCACACCAAAATTCGCTCTCAGTGCCTCTACCACATGACCTAGCTGAGTGAGTAATCCCTCTCGCTCACCGGCAGAGAGAGCTACTTGGTTCAGACTGGCATTGAGGACGACAGCATCGCAACCAAACTTCGCTAACAGTATCGGTAGTATCGCACCGGAAACCGAGTAACCGTAGTCAATTACCACTTTTGAACTGCTATGGCGAATGGCTTGGATATTTATATTCTTCTCAAACCCCGTGCTATAGATATCCATCACCTGACTGGGGTAGCCAACATTACCAATTTCATGAATTTGCGATCGCCGTAAATCCTCCTTGGAATAAGCCCCCTCAATCTTCTTCTCTTGCCCCTTGGAAATATTGATTCCCTGCGCGTCAAAAATTTCCAGCAGTATGTAATCCGGTCGGTCGGGATGCACCCGTACATGGATGCCACCCGCAACTGAAAGCGTTGGTATCACCATACGAGTGATGGGAATTGCCGTTGCCTCTAGGTTCTGGACATTGACGCCAACAGACATCAAACCCGCAATCAACGCTCGCGACACCATCCGAGAAATACTCCGTTGGTCGCGGGATATTGCGACCTGAGAACCAGGTTTTAAGGTAGAACCATAAGCGGCTCCCAACTTAACGGCAAATTCTGGGGTAATGTCAATATTCGCCAAGCCTTGCACGCCGCGCTGACCAAAGAGATTTCGGTGAGCTGTATGCCCCCAAATCAAGTTAATATTTAACGTTGCCCCGGATTCAATTTTCTTGCTAGGCCAAACACGCACGCCCGGACTCACTTGTGCTTCTTCCCCAACGGTGCATAGAGGACCGACTACAGCCCCTTCCAACACATGAGCGCGGCGGTCTACCCTCGAACCTCGGCAAATCACACAGGCGCGGAGATGGGCTTCCTCACCAATAATCGCGCCATTCCAAAGAATCGGACGCTTCAGATCGGCATCAGCGCTGACTGTAACATTGTCACCAATCACGGTACCCGCTTCGATAGTCACCCGTGGTCCAATTCGGCAGTTGCTACCAATGAGCGCTGGGGTTTCAATCTTGGCAGTTGGGTCAATGAATGTGTTCTGACCGACCCACAATTCCGGCTTTTGCTCCTCGTAAGCGTAGTCTAGCACCACTTTTTGATGTAAACCATCATACTGCGCTTCGCGATAGGCATCTAGGTGACCGACATCACACCAGTACCCATCAGCGATATAGCCGTACATTGGCTCATCTTTTTCCAGCAGCAAGGGAAACAGGTCTTTGGAAAAATCACATTCCTCATTCACTGGCAAGTAGTCTAGGACAGACGGTTCCAGAATGTAAGTACCCGTGTTGACCGTATCTGAAAAAATCTCGCTAGTAGAAGGTTTTTCTAAAAACCGACGGATGCGCATTTGCTCGTCGGTAATCACGACCCCAAACTCAACCGGATTGGGAACGCGGGTTAATACCAGTGTGGCTTTTGATTTGTTGCTTTTATGAAATTCAATGGCAGCAGTTAAATCAAAATCAGTTATACTGTCGCCACTGATTACTAAAAATGTTTCATCCAGTAATTCCGCAATGTTTTTAACACAACCAGCAGTACCCAGAGGCTGGTCTTCCTCCACGGCATAAGTCATTTGGACTCCAAAATCTGTGCCGTCTTGGAAGTAGTCTCGCATGACATCAGGGAGATAGTGCAATGTTGCCACAATCTCTGTAATTTGATGTCGCTTGAGCAGGTTGATAATGTGTTCGGCGATGGGTCGATTAAGTATGGGAACCATCGGCTTGGGAAGATCGCACGTCAGCGGCCTGAGACGTGTTCCCGAACCGCCTGCCATCAGCACTGCTCGCATATAGTCCTCCTATTTGCGTGATTCACGGTGTTGTATCGTTCTGTAACGATTTACGTTTCGTTACCTATCTTTAATAGTCTCTTATGATGGTAAAACTTGGGAGATCCTCCACAAGACGCTATTTTTTCTGAAACAGAGGCTTTTCCCCTGATAGGGATGCCTATTGCTTGTGAATCCATTGATGACCTTTCAGATCAGCTACCCTATTTGATATGAGGGCTAGAAAGAAAGGGTGATAGCCGTCACAAAGTATGTAGGATGGTAGCCAGAGAAAATTTGAAAAGCGGCTTTCTCCTAATCGTGACGCCACAACTGAGCAACCGATAAACTAGAACTAGATCTAATGCTACTTTGACCTGTAGTTGGAATCAATTCCATAGGTTACTCTATACTCACTCGTAGAGGCTTTTGCTGTACTTTCCAGGTACAGGAAGCGCTTACAGGTCAGTAGTTTTGTAGATAAATGCGGAAATTAACTTTAGCCTGTGTAGAAGAAGTTAACCGAATCAGTTCTTATGGGGGTTGATTGAATGGGTACACTTTTATCTGTTGTTTTGCTAGGGGTTTATGGGTACGGTGTCTGGAAGTTCTGGACTGGATTTGAGCGGACTAACTTCAACCGCAGTTTGCCTAACCGGATTTCTTTGTCACTGTTCTGGCCTGCCTTAATCGTTGCTAATAAGTCCTATCGGAGAAACTTTACTAAAGCCCTAAAGGGTTAAAAATTATTAAATATCGC
>JALYGX010000389.1 GCA_030776905.1 Cyanobacteriota bacterium
GATATGAGCCAGAGCAAAACCCCTAATCAAGCCGCCTCCCACTATGAAAGCCACCGTTGAGCCGCTAAATCAGGATATTGAGAGACGTGCGGCCCAACTGCTGGCACCCTTCTTCAGTGCAAACCGGGAATCCCTGCGACAGTTCTCTCAAGAACACCTGTGTCCACACTTAGAGGACTATGAACGAGTCTTTCAGCCTGATTCCGTGCAGTCAGCGCGGCTAGGGTACGAACTCATCTGGTCAGAGTCACCCTTTCCCGAACCCAAGCCCGGTCAGGAGCAGGTGTTAGTCTATTCTGCGTTGGCTGAGAAATTGGGCAGCGAGTCAGAACGCAGTCAGTTGTTTCCCGGTGGATATCAGCGCATCGCTCACAACTTGCTACCACATCAGCTTTGGCTAACGTGGAAGTACGTAAAGCGAGGGGAAAACAGTGGTATGGCTTACGACGGTCTGGTGTGGCTGGATGGTCGCTTTGCCTGGTTTCCTAAGCCTTGGCGCGTGTTGTAAAGCGCGATCGCTCCTACTACAACCACGCTAGAAGGGATATTTTTATATAGCCTATCCATCCTGTAAAAGCTATATAAAAATATCCACATTAATCTAGCTAGCTCCTGAAAGGCTTGCTATGTTTAAACACACTGATTTTTGAGCCGGAGACGTTTTAGTCATGGCAAAGAAAAAGAAAAAACAGAGCCTTACTAAAGGCGTATTTAAAGAATTAGGCAGAAGGGCAAGCAGCGAGGCAGCCAGTAGACAGGAATTTGCCAAAAGTAACCTAATATCTCGGCTAGAAAGCTTAATCCCAGAGCGCTTGCGATGGCTATTTCCTTTTGTTACAGGTTTTCGACCTGCTGAAGAGGAAGATGAAGAAGAAGCGACGCTTGACACGCCGACTGAGGTTGTTGATTCCCGCAGAGTCTCTCTCGTCGAGCCTCTGTACCTAGAGTATCGCTGCCAGCAAGGGAATCCATTAAACTGCGCTATCCTCCAACAAATTGATCGGAAAGGGCCAGAGGCAAAGTATTGCTGGGAATGTGGATTTCCAGCCCTATTACTGGAAAAAGCTGAGATTCGGGGGATTCGGGGTAGATACCGAGTCGATCGCTTACTAACTAGTCGGGGGTTGGGGCGTCTGTACCAGGGTACTCAACTCTCAGATAGTCAACGAGTTGTCATTAAAGAATACCTGCTCCCCGATCGCTATTTCAACCCAGCCGAAGCAACTGCTCGTAAGCAAGCCTTTGTGCGCCTTGGAGGTGTGAGTTTAGCCGATGGTCGAGTCCAAGATTTTAGGTTATCTCATCCTTGGGAAGCGATCGCCGATGCCAACGAAGAACGCTGTTACCTGGTTACCAAAGGTAAACTCGACCTCTACCCAACTCTGGGTGAACATCTAGTACGCCACGGTTCTATGAGTGAAAGTGCCGTGCGCCAAGTCCTGAACCAAGTTCTGCAAACCTTAGAATTTCTCCACGGACAGAAATACCGTTTCCCTTCCGGTCAAGTGCAGTCAGGATTAGCTCACGGTAATCTCAATCTCGATAGCCTGCTCATTGACGAGCAACAATTCTTCATCTATGTCTGCGACCTAGCTATCTGGGAACGCCTCTTTGACCCCTCAACCGCCGAAATCGTCAATCCTTCACCCTCACAAGACTTAGTTGCCTTGGGATATGTTGGCTTTTACCTACTAGCAGGTGCAACACGTAACCCAATTGATAATCAGCCCCTCAACCCTCAAGATGACCAACACTGGTCGCCAGTAGACTTTGCCCTTAAAGCCTTCCTCCTACGCCTGATGGGATTTGGCATCCCCTTTGAAAATGCTGAAGCTGCCCGTCAAGCCCTGTTGAAACTGCCACCCGCCGCACCAGTTACGGGAACAATTGTGCAGGTCGTTCCAGAGGAAGATGAAGAGCAAAAAAACAGAATGTCCCGCCCTCTTTTGTTTCTCTTAGGCGCTCTTGGGTTAGTGTTATTAGGGACACTAGCTTGGTTTCTCATTCCCAAACCTAATGAAACCACTACCGCTAGTGATGAACTTCCGCTTCGCTACATCAAAGACGTATCAGCTGTTCCTTCGGGAAAATTTACCTATACAGGTGAATTAGGGGGGAGATGGACTGATTTGCAGACCCAGAAAAACTTGGTATCCCCAGGTCAAACCTTCCCACAAGAATTAACAAAACGCCAACCCAAATTAAAGCTAATTTATCAACCTGAGTCCTCAGATAATCAGGCAATTCAGAAAGTAATTTCAGGGGAAAAAGAATTTGCGGTGACGAGTCTTGTTAATCCAGTACCTGTTGAACTGGAATATAAAGAAGTTGCTTATGATGGCTTAGTGGTAGTAGTAGCCTTTAGCTACTCAAAACGGGAAAATAGTCTTCCTCCAGCCTTAAATGGGAAGATAACATTCGAGCAACTGCGTAAACTTTATACCGGAGAGATTGCCAACTGGAAAAACCTTGGAGGACCCGATTTACCTGTAAAACTTTATATGCCCGATGATACGGAGGCAGTGCGAATATTTGAGCAGCGGGTACTCAAGGATGCTGATAAAATTAATGCCTTTAGAAACTTGCAGAGAAAGCCAGACCAAGCCGCTTTAGTAACGAACTCGTGGATTGGATTAGTTACCCGCATTCCTAATTCTAGAGAAATGTTACAAAAAGTGATTCGGGATTTTGAAAAGGCGGATTCAAAGCAGCAAATTGGGGCGATCGCGTTTAGCAGACTTAGCCAGGTTTTTGGTCAATGTTCCGTTTATCCCTTGGCTTTAGTCGAAGAAGGAAATAGCCCAGTCCAGCCTCTAATCCAAGACAATGGGCAGCCCGTCAATCCCACAACAGATTTGTGCAATGACAAAGGAAGTTACTATCCTAATGTTCAAGTTTTTAAAGACCGAGTCTATCCTTTAGCCTATCCACTTGCCGTAGTCTATCCCAGAGATAATAGTCGCCCTCCTGTTGGAGTCAAATTTGCTGATATGCTCAGAACTCAAGAAGGTCAGCAATTACTTAGTAAAACTGGGCTTGTACCTCTATACCCAGTAACGCTAAAGTGATGAAACATTAGACTACTTGCAAAGATTTTATTAATTTTGCTATAGCTGGATTCGACCTTTGGCTACTATCCAGGAAAACGCTGTATCTTTAAAGTAATAGTGAGTTTTTATTATTTATAATGGTCGCCGATTCTTCCGGACAGACGCACGGTCAGTCCAATGCCAGTCTGGGAACAGAGCCTTCCTTTAAACCGATTGGTGACACCTCTGTTCCAGCGGGATATGCAGCCCCGGCTCTTGTTCAAAGGGACGGCAAAACAGAAGACCGGGCAAAAATTTCCAAGGCAGCCAGTAAAGTTTTGCATGACCCCTTATTGATGCGGCTACTAAGTGACCGAGTCTATGAGCTAATGCTAGAAGATCTACGCCGTCAACAGGAACGCAGTAAAAACTATGGAGGGTCGTTTTGATGACAAATGGTCAAATTAGGGAAAATCGGAATAGCACCGTCACTTACGATCTCAATGGCAATGTGACCCATGAACTGAACTATGTTACTGCCAATCGATTTTATGTAGAGATGGAGTGTAATATCCTCACGGCATCTTTTACCGAGTGTTCGGGCTTGGGTGTTCAGGTGGATAAAGAGACTTACTTTGAAGGGGGTGTCAACGAGCAGCAGCGGATTTTTCTCAAGCAAGCGAAATTTAGCGATGTGACGCTCAAGCGGGGTATTACCCATGACCCAATCTTTTGGGATTGGCTCAATAAGATATTGAGTCCTGGTGAAAAAGAACGCCGCAATGTCAATATTCTAGTTTTTAATCAGTCTGGGGAAACCATGAAGTGTTGGACACTAATCGGTGCTGTTCCAGTTGGCTGGAAAGCGCCGTCATTACAAGCTAATTCCAACACAGCCGCCATTGAGGAGCTGACCCTAGCCTACGAGGGTTTGCAGGTTATTCAGCAGTCAGGCGGAAAAGCCCTTCGTGTCAACCGCAGTAAGAAAGCCGGTGGATATTTCCTGTAGGAACTAGCTTATGGCTAACGATGCACGACCTAGCTTTGATCTTAGGGAGGAAGAAAGACCCCTCGAACCCTTGGGACTTAAAAATCCTCTGAGGGTAGCCGAACCTCTGGGGCAGAGTTTCCTGTCCCCGAAATTCCTATCTCCCCTGGGAGCGGAAGCCTTAGGAGGAGGCGATTCCTTGGAGGGTTCTGCTCAAGCCATAGCGGATTATAATCCGTCAGACAAATTGTTCCAGGATTCCCCTTTTTCGGCTGAATCTCGATTATCTCTGAGTAATCCAGAACCGTCTGTCGTGGCAGCGGCTACACCAACATTAGGGGGAGATGGCGATCGCGTTGGTATACAACGCTACCCTACCCAAACGCCTGTAGACAACGGACAGGAAAGCCACTTCAGCGCAGCATCAGATGGCTTTAGCGTACAGCGCTATCCAACAGAACCTCCGACAGCAGCCGATAGTATTAGTGACGCAGGACGTAGCTCAGAAAGGCACGATGGCGTACAACCAGCGAACGAGAATCCAGAGTTAGCGGCAGAGCGAAGCGAGCAAACAAGGGCGTCAGACACAACACCATTCGACCCAACTGTTGTACAACCTCGATTAGCAGCAGAACCTCTGATCCAAAGGGAAATAGCAATTCCAGAAGCTCTTGAAGCGGCTGAACCAACGGATTCATCGGTTCCCGAACCAGAACCTACCCTCCAAACATCTGAGTCCACTGAAGAACCAAACGCGATCGCGAATACCTACACTAGCGCGATGCCTTTAGCTGAGGTGACCAATATACAACCTAAGCAAACCGCAGCACCTACGTCGTTGCCGTC
>JALYGX010000390.1 GCA_030776905.1 Cyanobacteriota bacterium
GTCTATTGCTTGGAAGATTTTCCAATTCCGGAGCTTCCTTGATTTTAATTACGAATTTCTTAACCTTAGCTGACGGGAAACCCCTCCATGACAAAAGGTAAAGTCGTCCTGATACCTTTCCCTTTTGACGATCTATCGACTACCAAGGTACGTCCTGCCGTCTGTCTTACTAACTCTATTGGAAAATATAATCATATTATTCTGGCTTTAATAACCAGTCAGATTCCAATGGATTTACTGGAAACTGACATTGTATTGGATAGCAGTCATCCCGACTTTGCTGCGAGCGGGTTGCATAAACCATCTACTATTAGGTTGGATCATCTTATGACAGTTCGTAAATCCTTAGTTCGGCGTGAGCTAGGTGCATTATCATCAGCTACACAAGACCAGATTACTGAAAAGTTGTGTAATCTACTCAGTGACTGATGGCAGGTAGGTCAAAATTATATCTCTATCAAAAAGCGATCGCTTATGACACTAAAATTTGGAATCGATTATCCAGAGACACTTCCTGAGTGAAAAAGTTGTATCTTTTGCCCTTAGCCAACAAGAGGGAGAGGCACGAATATTGAATATACTCATATTAATAAAGACCCTAAAGAAGACATCTACACATTAGCCGATGGCAAGCTATTCAATGACTAAGGGTAAAGTCGTCCTAATCCCTTTTCCTTTTGACGATCTATCGGCTACCAAAATACGTCCTGCCGTCTGCCTCACTAACCCTGTGGGAAAACATTGTCACGTTATTCTGGCTTTAATCACCGATCGCATTCAAACGGATTTGCTAGAAACTGACATAGTATTCGATACCAGTCATCCCGACTTTGCTGCCAGTGGGTTGCATAAACCATCTACTATCAAGTTGGATCACCTGATAACCGTTCGTGAATCGCTGATTCGGCGCGAATTAGGTGCATTGTCACCAGCTACACAAAACCAACTTACTGAAAAGTTATGCAAGCTCCTAACTGAGTGATGGCAGATAGGGCAAACTTATGTCTCTCTCAAAAAGCGATCGCCCTATTGGGATGCTAGGCTAACGCCTCGCTTGGGTAATGCGATCGCTCCTGGAAAGCCCTAGAAATTAAACCTAGGATAAAGAATATTGGTACAGTAAAGCTTGCTGTTATGCTGGGATAACAATGTTGACCTGGTAAGCTTTGAAAAAAGCAAAAACCTATCAATCAAAAGCTGGATTTAATAACGACAGATGGCAAGGAAAAACTAATATTTTGACACTATTTCAGGTGATGAGCAATTCTAGGCTTGGATTCAGCGTGGAAGTGATTAATAAAAGCTGGGTGCAGTATTTCCTCTGTTAGTGGCACAATATTAGTTTCTAGATCTGCCAAATCTTCCGCTGAGTGCCTTGGCTGTTGGGAGACCTTGGCATCTCAGCAAAGCACCTAATCTCAAGCCTGATCGGGGTGGTCATCTCTCTGCTGGTTGGAGCTTGTGCATCGCAACCGCTAGTCGTTGAGCGGCGTCAGCGTCAGAGCTAAGTTTTTAGCGGCGCTGCAAGCACTCCAGTATCGGGAAGATTTTTCTTTTCGGTTGTCAGGTGTACATTTACTAATTTACGAAACACTACACAAAACAAAAAAACAAGTATTAAAACGTCGATCCCCAACTATGCAGACTACCGAAAAGACCGAATTGAAACTTGCAGACCTTAAAACCCGCCTCAGCGAAATCAATGACATTGAAGCCGCTGCATCTCTTTTGTACTGGGATCAGGCGACTTATATGCCTCCGGGCGGCGCAGCAGCGCGAGGACGACAGCTAGCAACTCTCCAACAAATTTCCCACAGTAAATTTATTGACTCAGCCATCGGTGAGTTGCTAGAAGCTTTACGCCCATTAGAACAAAGCCTGCCTTACGACTCCAACGAAGCTAGTCTTATCCGCATCACCCGAAGAAAGTATGAAACAGCCGTGCGGGTGCCAGCCGAGTTTATGGCAAAGTTCTCGATGCATCGGACAGAATCTTACGAGGCTTGGGCAATAGCGCGACCCGCGAATAATTTTGCTCTAGTACAGCCTTACCTGGAAAAAACTCTGGATATGAGTCGGGAATTGGCAAACTTTTTTCCAGGTTACGAGCATATTGCTGACCCTTTAATTGACTTTGCCGACTACGGCATGAAGGCATCATTTTTGCGCTCGCTCTTTGCCGATTTGCGGGAGCAACTGGTGCCAATTGTTGAAGCCATTACCTCCCAAAGCCCTACCGATGATAGCTTCTTACGCCAACTGTATCCCGAAGCCCAGCAGCTAGAATTCTCCCTCAAAGTTCTCGAACACCTAGGTTATGACTTCCACCGGGGGCGTCAAGACAAAACTCACCATCCCTTTATGACCAATTTCTCAATTGGTGATGTGCGAATTACGACCCGCGTCTATGAAAATGACTTAGGTCAGGCACTGTTTAGCACCATTCATGAAATGGGTCACGCCTTATACGAGCAAGGCATCAACCGCGAATATGAAGGTACACCCCTAGCAGGTGGCACCTCGTCAGGCGTTCATGAGAGCCAATCGCGCCTCTGGGAAAACATGGTTGGGCGGAGTCGAGGTTTCTGGAAGTATTTTTATCCCCAACTGCAAGCCACCTTCCCTACACAGCTTGCGGATGTCTCTCTCGATACATTTTACCGAGCCATCAATAAAGTTGGGCGATCGCTAATTCGTACCGATGCCGATGAGGTGACTTACAACCTCCACGTCATGATTCGCTTCGACTTAGAACTGCAAATGCTGGAAGGAAGTCTGGAGGTCAAGGATCTCCCCGAAGCCTGGAACGAACGCTATCGGTCCGATCTCGGAATTGTCCCAGACACTGATGCCAACGGTGTATTACAGGACGTTCACTGGTACACCGGTCAAATTGGGGGGATGTTCCAGGGCTACACCCTCGGTAACTTAGTGAGTGCTCAGTTTTTTGAAGCGGCTCTCCAAGCTCATTCAGAAATCTTAACGGAAATAGAGCAGGGAGACTGTAATACACTACATAATTGGTTGAAAGATAAAATCTATCAACACGGTTGCAAGTACACCGCAACCGAACTGATCAGGGGCGTCACTGGCGATGCTTTACGCATCGATCCGTTCATCCGTTATATCCGGCGCAAATACGGGCAACTTTACACTCTGTAATTGTTGCTCATATTGACGTGTTTCTATCGAAGGGAATAAGTCTTCCTGACAGCAATTTGTAAATTGTTGTTATACCGTTCAATATGCTTTTTGGGAGTGAAGAATGCTCAATCTGATCCAGGACGTGCTTGATAGTGATGAGAAAATCGATCTACGGCAGTTTGCTAACCAGCTACGCACTACAGAAAATCGGTATCTACTACGAAACGACATTCTTCTAGCTTTTTCTGAATACTGCACCAGCCACAAGAAACCGGACTATTTTTATCAGTCTTCACATCTGGGACAACTGGTGTATTACACCCAGGAAATTATTCTGGAGAAGGAAACCCTCTACCTGATCATCCGACCGAAAATTGCTTCCCAAGAAGTCTTCCGAGTTTTAGAAGATTTAACAGTTGAGCCTGTGTCAGTCCAGGAACTACTGGATTTGCGCGATCGCCTGGTCAATCACCACCATCCCAACGAAGGAGACCTCCTCGAACTCGATTTTCAGCCGTTCTACGACTACACCCCAACCATTCGCGACCCGAAAAATATCGGTAAGGGCGTCCGCTTCCTGAATCGCTATCTGTCCAGTAAGCTCTTTCAAGACCCTCGGCAGTGGCTAGAGTCTTTATACTCGTTTTTGAGCCTCCATAGCTTCCAGAGCGTTCAGCTTCTGATTAACGGGCGCATTAAAAGCCAACAGCAACTCTCAGATCAGGTGAAAAAAGCCTTGCTGTTTGTCAGCGATCGCCCTGAACAAGAGCCTTACGAAGAATTTCGCTATAAGCTGCAAGAAATGGGCTTTGAAGCGGGTTGGGGCAACACCGCCTATCGCGTGCGGGAAACGCTAGAAATTCTCGATGAACTGATTGATTCCCCTGATGACGAGGGTCTAGAAAAGTTCATCTCTCGCATCCCGATGATCTTCCGCATTGTCTTAGTCTCCATCCACGGTTGGTTTGGGCAAGAAGGCGTCTTAGGGCGTCCGGATACAGGCGGTCAGGTCGTTTACGTCCTCGACCAAGCGCGGAGTTTGGAAAAACAACTGCAAGAGGACATCAAACTCGCAGGATTAGAAGGGTTGGGAGTTCAGCCCAAGGTGATTATCCTCAGCCGCCTGATTGCGAATGCCGATGGCACCCGTTGTAACGAACGCCTGGAAAAAGTTCACGGCACGGATAATGCCTGGATTTTGCGCGTACCATTCCGGGAATTCAATCCCAACATGACCCAGAACTGGATCTCACGATTTGAGATTTGGCCTTATCTGGAAAGTTATGCGATCGATGCCGAAAAAGAACTGCTGGCAGAATTTCAAGGTCGCCCCGACTTCATAGTTGGTAACTATTCCGACGGCAATTTGGTGGCGTTCTTGCTTGCCCGACGGCTGAAAGTGACCCAGTGTAACGTCGCCCATGCCCTGGAAAAATCCAAATACCTGTTCAGTAACCTCTACTGGCAAGACTTGGAAGATAAATACCACTTCTCGCTGCACTTCACCGCTGACTTGATTGCGATGAATGCGGCAAACTTCGTCATCAGCAGTACCTACCAAGAGATTGTGGGAACGCCCGATAGCGTTGGTCAGTACGAGTCCTACAAGTGTTTCACGATGCCAGACTTGTATCACGTCGTGAATGGGATCGAGCTATTCTCTCCCAAGTTCAATGTCGTGCCGCCTGGAGTAAATGAGAGTATTTACTTCCCTTACACGCGCAAGGAAGACAGGCTTCCCGATGCGGCGGAACGGCTGGAAGAACTGCTATTCACCCTAGAAGACCCTGTCCATGTTTTTGGCACCCTGGATGACCCCAGCAAGCGCCCTCTCTTCTCAATGGCACGTCTCGATCGCATTAAGAACCTGACGGGCTTAGTAGAATGCTTTGGCAAGAGCAAGGAATTGCAGGAGCGTTGTAACCTGATTTTAGTTGCCGGGAAGTTGCGCGTTGAGGAATCCGACGACAACGAAGAAAAAGACGAAATTGTCAAGCTCTACCGGATTATTGAGGAGTACAACCTCCAAGGCAAGATGCGCTGGCTTGGCGTGCGCTTAGCGAAGACCGATTCGGGTGAGATTTATCGAGTAATTGCCGATCACAGAGGCGTTTTTGTTCAACCTGCACTGTTTGAAGCCTTTGGTCTAACGATTTTAGAATCGATGATTTCCGGAGTGCCTACCATTGGTACGCAGTTTGGTGGACCGTTGGAGATTATTCAGGACAAGGTGAATGGATTTTTGATCAACCCCACTAATCACGAAAGCATGGCGCAGAAAATCCTGGACTTTGTCTCCAAGTGCGACCAAGACCCCAACTATTGGGAAAAAATCGCCCATCAAGGTGTAGAGCGGGTCTACAGCACCTATACCTGGAAAATCCACACGACACGCCTGCTGTCGCTAGCGCGGATTTATGGATTCTGGAACTATGCCTCTCATGAAAACCGGGAGGATATGTTGCGTTATCTGGAAGCGTTGTTCTATCTGATCTACAAGCCACGGGCGCAGAATATCTTAGAGGAGCATAAGCAGCGATAAGGCGCTTTTAGCTGGCATATAGAGAGTTAAGTGGGCGATCGCATTTATGGATTGTGCGATCGCTCTTTCATAGGCGCTCAGTTACTTGAGAGGAAACGGGAGGCGCTACTGAGGGCAGTTGCTCCCAAAGGACGCGATAAACTTCTAAAGGCTCATCCTTACCTTTAACTTTAATGGGAGGAAGCTTTTCCAGGGGGAGATTTGGATTTCTCAGCTTGTCAAAGGTGCTTTGAGAAATCACTATTTCGTCAGCTTCAGCAGCGCTACAAATCCGACTAGCGACATTCGTCGTATCGCCAATGTGAGCATACTGAATTAGTTTTTCTGAACCAATGTTGCCCGCCGCTACTTTTCCTGTATTGAGTCCAATGTGGATTTGAATAGGTTGTTTGCGCTGCTTCACCCACTCCTGATTCAGGCGACGAACCGCCCACTGCATCTCAACCGCCGCCCGGACGGCTCGATCGGCATCATCGACTTTTTGATAAGGAGCACCCCAAACAGCGAGTAACGCATCCCCGATATATTTCTCCAATGTGCCTTCGTAGGGAAACACAATGTCTTCCACCATGACCTTGAAGTACTCATTAAGCATTTCAATTACTTGGCGCGGCTGCATCGTCGAGGACATTTGCGTAAAGCTGCTGATGTCAGAAAATAAGGCTGTTACTTCCGTCTCCACAATTTCCAAGTTGCCTTCTTCGCGGAGCTTTTTACTGACAGCTTCGGGAAAGAAACGCTCAAGCTTATCCCGCATGACGGCTTCTGCTTGCATCTTTTTATAAAGCTGGGAATTCTCAATTGCGATCGCCGCTTGGTTGGCAAGAGCCGTCAAGAACTCGACATCTTCGTCAGAGTAGACATTGGACAGCGACAAATTATCAACGTACAACACCCCAATGACTTCGTCTCTAGGTTTTAGGGGGACGCACATCGATGCATGGATAGCTTGTACCAAAATCGAGTCTGAATCACTAAATCGTTGGTCGCTGCGGGCATCGGCTGTTAAAATTGCTTCTCCCTTGTAGCGAACAAAATCGGTAATTTTTGTACTGTAGAACTGATAGTCATTCAGAATTCCCGACCGCAATTTGATTGCCTTACCTTCCAGATGCTTGGTTGCTCCATTTACCATAAGGATTGCCGCTCGATCTACATTCATAATCTCCAACAGCAAATCGAGAATTTTCTCTAGCAGTTGGTCGGGTTCCTCAGGGGTAGAAAGCTGTTTGCTCACCTCTAGCAAAATCTTCAATTTATCGACTGCTCGTTGACCAGCATTCTGCTGCCGAAGTTTGATGACTGAGCTATTCGTGCCATCCTGCGCCAGTAACTCCTGCATGACCATATGGGTCGGCTCAGGCGAGACTTGCTTGATAATAGATAGTTGAGCGTCTTTGTCTTCTAAAGGCTCTTGCTTGTAATGTCTAAGGCGATCAACAAATTTGAAAATCACGCTTCCACAACGAATCAAGTCTCCGTCCTTGAGTTCGCATCGGTCAGTTTTCACCTCGTTGACAAAAGTGCCGTTGAGGCTATGCAAATCTGTGATAGCAACGCGATCATAGCCAATCGTCAGCTCGGCGTGTTGACGGGAAAGACTGCCATGCGTCATCAGGATACTGTTATCCTTCTCCCGCCCGATGGTATTTATACCAAACCTTAATTCATAAATTCTTTCGTTGGGAGTATCGGGTTCGTAGATTAAGTAGGGCACACTCTATCCTCACGTTCCCCATGTTTTACCTAAAAGATACCCTGCGGATTACCTCAAGTAGATGCCCTAAATAGATGTCAACAACGATCGCATCTCTCGGATGAACGGCAGACCGAGGTTATCAGTTGGAAGTTAGGGCGGTACATCATTATAGTTGTGTACCCTGATATTACCTATAAATTATCTCTAATGCCGCGATCGCCTAAGTATACCCAGCAACCTTGGGGGGAAACCTACAGCCAAATTATTGATGTTCGTAGCGAAAGTGAGTTTGCTGAAGATCGTGTGCCTGGTGCGATTAACCTGCCAGTGCTGAATGATGCTGAACGTGAGAAAGTTGGAACGCTTTATAAACAAGTCTGCCCTTTTGAAGCTCGTAAAGTGGGTGCATCCTTGGTTGCCCAAAATATTGCTAAACATCTCGACACTCACTTCGCGAACAAAGACAAAAACTACCATCCTCTGGTGTACTGCTGGCGTGGCGGTCAACGTTCCAATAGTATGGCTCTGGTTTTGAACCAAATTGGTTGGCAGGTTACAGTCCTGGAAGGAGGATACAAAACGTATCGAGCCTATGTACGCGATCGCTTGCAACACTTGCCAGAACAGCTTACCTACCGGGTTTTGTGTGGATTGACGGGTAGTGGCAAAACCCATATTTTGCGGCGTTTAGCACAGCGGGATGCCCAAGTTCTGGATTTAGAAGGTTTGGCAAATCATCGTGGTTCCCTACTCGGTCAGGAATGGGAGGGCAAGCTTTCACCTCAACCCTCTCAAAAGCACTTTGAATCGTTACTAGTACAAGAGTTGCAACGACTTGATGCCAGTCAGTCAGTTTGGGTGGAGGCAGAAAGCAACAAAATTGGACAGGTTTATCTACCACTATCCCTTTGGCAGCAAATGAAACAAGCTAGCTGCGTTGAAGTTCAACTCCCGCAAGCTAGCAGAATTGAATGGCTGTTGCAGCAATATCCTCACCTGATTGCTCACCCTGAGCTGCTCAAACGCAAGCTAGATCGGCTTAAATCTCGCTATGGTCGGGAAAAAATAAACGAGTGGTATAGCCTAATTGATGCAGGTCAGTGGCACGCTTTAGTAGGAGATTTGCTTGCCTACCACTATGACCCTACTTACAGCCGCTCGATGGAGCAGTCCTTTGATCGCGTGGAACAAAGGCTACAGCTCACTAATCTATCTAATACCAGTGTTGAGGCTTTGCTAGATACTTTAGTGGCATTGGATGATGAGTGCTAAGTGGGCTGGACTTACTCCTTACTCTCCAGAATCAAGCTAATTAAGCTACTTTAATTATGGATAGTACCTAGATTGAGAGATTGGCGGGCGCGTTCTGGTGAAAAGTTGTTTGGGTTTTGGTTGGGAATGCGATCGCCACTTTGCACGTCAAACCAGTGAATCGCTTGCGGTTGTACGGTTAAGTTAATATCTTCTCCTTCCCATAGCTGATGAGCAGGTAACAATGCCCGTATCCTCAACTCTGAATTCTTCACTCGAACGCTAATCAGGTTCTGCATCCCTAAGTTTTCTACTAAGAATATCCGACCCGAAATCGTTACCCGCTCCTCAGGTTTAGCGAGGTTGACATCTTCCGGACGGATGCCCAACACAATCTGTGAAGGGGGTGTAGGTAGGCTTGGTAAAGGAATTCTAGAGTCACCCAAAACTGCATTATTTCCTTCACAGTTGAGTGTTAATAAGTTCATTTGGGGACTGCCTACGAAACCCGCAACAAATTGATTAGCAGGTCTGTTGTAGATTTCTTGTGGTGGGGCAAGCTGTTGCAGGTAGCCATTGGATAGCACTGCCACTTTGCTAGAAAGGGTCATCGCTTCCGTCTGGTCGTGAGTGACGTAGACTACGGGGGTTTGCTGCTGGTCGAATATCTGCTTCAAATCCGCCCGTACTTGCTCTCGCAGCAAGGCGTCAAGGTTACTCAACGGTTCGTCCAGCAAAAACACATCCGGTTGGCGCACTAAAGCACGACCCAGCGCCACCCGTTGCCGCTGACCGCCAGACATTTGACCAGGTTTGCGATCCATTAAGTTTTCTAGTCCCAGCTTATGGCTAACATCCTCCACGCGCCGCCGGATTTCATCAGACGGCATCTGGCGTAGCTTCAGTCCGGCAGCAATGTTTTCATAGACCGTCATGTGGGGGTAAAGCGCGTAGCTTTGGAACACCATCGCAATGTTGCGTTTCCCTGGACCGACACGGCTGACATCGCGCCCGTTAATCATCACTTTGCCACGGGTCGGGGGTTCCAAACCAGCAATCAGTCGTAGTAGCGTCGATTTACCACATCCCGACGGACCTAACAGGGTGAGAAACTCCCCTTCCTGGACATCTAGGGAGATGTCTTTGACAGGAATTACTTTGGGAGTGTAAGTTTTGTTGAGATTTAACAATTCTAGGCTTGACATAATTCTTATTAGTTATTGAGCAGAAATTTAGAGAGAAATGCTTACTTTTTATTACCCTTTGACAGCACCAGCCGTTAAACCTTGAACGATCTTACGTTGGAACGCTAGCACCAGCACGACAAGAGGTAATGTTCCCAAGACTGTAGCAGCAGCAATGGGTCCATAGGGAATTTCAAATACTGATGCGCCACTTAATTGAGCCGTTGCTACAGGTATAGTTTTTAGCGATTCGCGGGTCATAAATGTCAGAGCAAAAATGAACTCATTCCAAGCGGCGATGAAGGTGAGAATTCCGGTTGTTGCCAGTGCGGGGAGTGTCATCGGCAACACAATCTGAGTTAACATTTGCACTGTACTGTAGCCATCTACCTTAGCGGAATCTTCTAAATCTTTGGGTAGCTGTTGGAAGAAACTCCGCATCACCAAAATTGTCAGCGGCAAATTGATCGCGGTGTAAGGAATAATCAG
>JALYGX010000391.1 GCA_030776905.1 Cyanobacteriota bacterium
AGGAGATTGGTCGGATTGATTCACCATGATGCTGAACACCAAAGGTTGATAAGCAGGAACATCCAGATACCCAGATAAAGCCGAGACACCTGTTAATGTGCCAGTTTTTGCCTGGAGATTGCCTTGAGCAGCAGTATTGAGAAAACGACGACCCAGAGTACCATTGACCCCAGCCGTGGGTAGGGAGACTCGGTAAATGGCGGCTTGGGGCGTTTGTGCCATACGTTTGAGGGTTTGGGCGATCGCTTCTGGACTCACTAAGTTTTGACGCGATAGCCCCGAACCATCCGCCAAGCTATAGCTTTGAGGGTCAACCCCCAAAGCCGTCAAGGTTTCTTTCAGCTTCTTAAGTCCTAATTCAGTACTGTCACTGCTAGCACCAGTACCAAGGCTACGCAATAGTACCTCTGCATATAGATTATTACTCTCTTGATTTGTCTCTACCAACAAAGTCGCTAGGGGTGGAGACTCGATTTTTGCTAACTCCCGTGCGCCAGCAACGCCTCTATTCGATTCCAAGGTTGCTCTCTCCACACTAATTCCCTCAGCTACCAGTACATTCCGGAAGTGCTGTAAGAAATACTCACCAGGGTTAAGCACGGGTAACCCAATGACCTCTGGTTCAGCATCAACGCCTAGCTGACCTTTTATTTGTAATAGAGGCTGACCCAAAACCGTCGTGATGGCTAGAGAGTTGGGTGTGGCTGCCTTAGCGGTTAGGGAATTATTTTCAAGTCGCCACTGTTTAGCTGCGATCGCATCCGCCCAACTTACTCGCAGGGGTTGACCCACTTGTTGCGGTGATAAAGTCAATTCCACAGCATTTTGATTCAAAATTAGGCTATTGACCGCTGCTCCATAATCTGACTGAACATCCTCCCAATCCCAAGTGAGATTAAGTGTGTCCCCTTGAAAGTAACCATCATCGACAACCAGTTGCTGGACATTACGAACTCCCTGACGTTTTAGCTGTTGTGCTAAGTCTCTCAACTGGACATCTGTCACACTAGGGTCGCCCCGTCCCACCACCCGCAATGAACCCGCACTAGTCTGATAAATAGATGTGCGAATCCGAAATTCTGAACCTAGCTGACGCAAAGCCGCCGCCGTTGTCAGTAACTTCGCATTCGAGGCGGGGATGAAGTAGCGATCGCCTTCGTGGTTGTAGAGGGGGCGATTCGTTGTCGGCGATAACGGTTCAATTAAAATTCCCCACCGGGCACGACGAAACTGGGGACGGTTAATTGCAGCATCAATGGCTGCTCCCAATTGGGCGGGACAGATGGATTTAGAAGATTGCTGCTTTTCATAGGAATTTTGTGCTGCCAGTCCCGGCATCAATTGGGCATTGAAAAGTAGCAGTAGAAAAACAGGAGTTTTCCGAATTACAGCCAGTAATTGAAACGTCATTACCTTTTTAGATGGTTGATCACAAAACCTGCCTCTCTCTGATTAAGGGAGAGTACTTAGAACTCTATATAAAGACAGAATTCTTAGTTCATTAGAGTTTGGTAACATCTCTTTGATGTATACAAGAATACAATTCTGGCAGTGAATTCTCCCTCCTACCAAATCTGATTGCTCTACCCCTGTGAGTCGGCGTAGGCAGACTTTGCTTGTATAGCCGCGCCGGGAAGTCGCCTGAGAAGCGGGGGATGATAGAAGCGGATTTGCGATCGCTAATGGATTGGGCTGCTGGAAGACGTTTCCTAGCAAAGCATCCACGCAGCACCATTAGGGTTGTCCCAGGCATGGCAAAACGCACTCGAAAAAAACGTCAACACTCTAACCCTTGGTCAAATCAATTTGACGACATTATTCGTGGTGCTTCTGGTGGCTTCTTGTTTGGTACTCCGTTGCTGTATACGATGGAAGTTTGGTGGATTGGCTCTGAGACATCTCCACCCTTAATGTTGGCTCTCTTGGCTACTAGCTTTGTTGTTGTCTTCCTGCTCAATCGCACTGAAGGCTTTCGTAAAACAAAAAGTAAGCGATTCCTCGATACCCTGATGGATAGCGTTGAAGCTCTAGCCATTGGTGTCGTTTGCGCTACCTCAGTACTAATTGTGTTGGGTGAAATTCAACTCGGAACGCCATTAAACGAAGCATTGGGTAAGTTAGTCCTAGAAAGTATCCCGTTTGCCCTAGGTGCGGCTTTGGCAAGTGCGTTTTTAAGTGGCGATCGCACTTTAGCCTCAGATAGACAGGATTCTAACAACCCAGAAGCTGCGGCGAACAAGACAGAAATTAACGCTACTCTCGCTGACATTGGTGCAACTTTAATCGGTGCAACAATTATTGCCTTCAACATTGCACCAACTGACGAAGTTCCCATGCTCACTGCGGCGGCTTCACCACCGTCGCTTTTAGCGATTATTGCTGCCTCACTCTTGATTTCCTATGCCATTGTTTTCGAGGCTGGCTTTACTACCGAGGCAAAGCGTCGGCAGCAACAAGGTGTTTTCCAGCGCCCAATCAGCGAAACAGTCTTTTCCTATCTAGTCTCACTGGTTGCTGCCGCGTTTATGTTGTTTTTTTTCCATCGGTTAAGTTTCAATGACCCGTGGACATTATGGTTGAACTACACATTGATTTTAGGGCTACCAGCAACAATTGGCGGCGCGGCAGGACGCCTTGCAATATGACAGATACCAATTCATCTACTCAAGTTGAACACCAACCACCTCGTTCATCCGCTGAGTGGACAACCTTTAGTATTGCCTTGTTAATTCTGAGTGCCATCGTTGGGCTGGTACTTTTCCAGTGGCTAACCCAGAAAAATCAACCCCCAATGCTATCCGTAACGCGCCAAAGTGAAATTCGCCAAGCGCCAGGACAGTTTTATGTTCCTTTCTCAGTAACGAACACAGGCGGCGAGACGGCAGAATCAGTCCAGGTGATTGCTGAACTACGCATTAACGGTAAGATCGAGGAAGTGGGTGAACAGCAAATTGATTTTCTTTCCAGTGGCGAAACGGAGGAAGGCGCATTCGTGTTTAGCCGCGACCCGCGTAACGATGAACTAGTTGTCCGGGTTGCCAGCTACAAGCTACCTTAAATGTTGTAGGAAAGAATTGAGCGATCGCATCGCTACTACCTGTAACACTTAAGAAAGCGATCGCCGCCGTAGGTCATCAGCTTTTTTTATCTAGACCTGTGGTCTTGGCGTTCACTTAATTTGAGCAATACTCTTGAGAAGATTAGGGTATTACTCATGTGCCCCTTAATTTTTTCTTTTTCTCCATCCAAGGGAATAATTTTGGTGTATACCTTGGCTTAGAACTTCAACTACTCGGTTTCTTTTTATGCTTTCTCTCGATCTACCGCAGAGTCCTTCCGGCCCAGAACTGGCGCAAGCTGCACGCATTCTGGTCGTGGAAGACGAAGATTTAATTCGGGAAATGCTTGTCTTGGCTCTAGAGGAGGAAGGCTACGAGGTGGTTACTGCTGTAGATGGACATACAGCTTTAGCACTTCTTCAGGACACTGAACCGACGGACGGGGAGTTCCGTTTTAACTTGTTGATACTAGATTTGATGCTGCCTCAGATTAATGGCTTAGATCTGTGTCGCTTGTTACGTTATCAGGGAAATCTTGTGCCAATTTTGATTCTCAGTGCCAAAGCTAGTGAAACAGATCGGGTTTTGGGGCTAGAAGTCGGCGCAGATGACTACCTCACCAAGCCTTTCAGTATGCGGGAGCTAATTGCTCGGTGCCGCGCCTTACTGCGTCGCCAACGCTTTAGCTATTTACCCCAAACACCAGTGCTGCAACTACGGGATATCACACTCTATCCTCAAGAATGCCGAGTGATGGTTCGCAAAGCAGAAATTAGTTTGTCGCCCAAGGAATTCCGCCTTTTAGAGTTATTCATGAGCTACCCTCGTCGGGTTTGGTCGCGCGACCAATTAATCGATCAGGTGTGGGGAGCAGATTTTTTGGGAGACACTAAAACTGTCGATGTTCATATTCGCTGGTTGCGAGAAAAATTAGAGCGAGACCCCAGCCATCCAGAGTATCTGATAACGGTTCGGGGTTTTGGCTATCGATTTGGCTAGAAACTTTGGGATTTACTAGCGCTAGCCTCTCAAAATTGAAATAGTATGGCAGGGCAGGGAGACCACTAAAAAGCTGCAAGTTAGAAGGTTGGTAAAGTTAAGAATTAGAAGCTTGAACGTTGAAAAATTAGGGTAACACCTGAAAAATTAACGATGCAGTCTAATGATGCAGTCTAAACCTTCAACGGGTAAGCTTCTCCTTCGGGAACCGGCAAACCTTCTAACTGATGAAAACGAATGGTTCTCCTGGCATTTTTAGTTGGTCTGTCTTTGGGAATGGGCTTCTGGCTCTGGCAGAAGCGGCGACTCCAGCAGCAATTGCAGCAAATGTTGAGGGCATTGGAGGGGGATGCCACCAGTCCCTCATTGTCAGTTGTCTCTCGCTTGCGGCGCGAGATTGCGCTCGCTAATCAGCGTCGAGAAGACTTGGAGGAGGAACTGCGAATTCGGCAGCGACTGTTTCAGGTAGCGCCAGTAGGATATTTGCAGGTGGATGAAGAAAATCAGTTGCTCTGGTGCAACGAGCAAGCGCGTCAGTTGTTGCAGATCGAACGGTGGGAACCCGGACAGATTCGGCTACTCCTAGAGTTAGTACGTTCTTACGAACTTGATCAGCTCATTGAACAAACCCGCGAGCAACAAAAACCAGATATCCAGGAGTGGGAATTTCACCCTCCTTGCCTAGATGGAGCAGCAATGAGCGAAGTGCGATCGCTTACATTAAAAGCATCCAGTTGGCCCCTCCCTCAAGGCCAAGTCGGAGTCTTCTTGGAAAATCAGCAACCCTTAGTAGAACTCTCCCGCTCTAGCAAACAATGGTTTTCTGACTTGGCTCATGAACTTAGAACCCCACTGACTTCAATTCACTTGGTGGCAGAGGCCTTACAAGGGCGTCTAGAACCACCCACCCTTCGATGGGCTGACCAACTCCTGCACGAAACCAACCGACTCATTCAGCTAGTACAAGATTGGCTGGAACTCAGCAATCTTGAGAAAAACCCGAGTAAGAGCCTGACCTATGAATCGATAGAACTAGGGTCTTTAATTCATTCAGCTTGGCAAACCTTGGAGCCGTTGGCACAGTTTCATCACCTTACACTTAAGTATCACGGTCCTAACACCATCTGGATAAAAGCCGATAAAGCCCGCCTTACCCAAGTTTTTCTCAATTTATTTGATAACAGTATCAAACACAGCCCACCCCAAGCCGCAATTCAGGTTGAGGTGACTTGTCTCGATCCGGAGACTATCAGTGGTAATGGAGCTAGCACTCGCGGTTTGATTCAAATCGATATTATCGACTCTGGCACTGGCTTCTCAGAATCCGACTTACCTCATGTTTTTGAGCGACTCTATAGGGGCGACGCTTCCAGGCAACGGCAGCCAGTCACCTCTAAGAGTTCAGTAGCTTTAGCAAGAAGCAGTGGTAGTGGCTTAGGACTCTCCATCGTGCAGCAAATTATTCAGGCTCACAGCGGTAGTATCAAAGCCAGCAATCATCCAAAAACGGGTGGAGCCTGGTTGCAAATTAAACTTCCAGATGCGAAACCTTCGCTCTAACTTAACTTTGATTTGCTATCACTGTAAGTAGTTACTAGTACTTTTGCTTGGTGATAAGACATTGGGAGTGAGCCTATCTTCTTCAAACAACAACTCTGAACGTACTCATTTTGATCGCTCTCTCAGGCGGTTAGAGCAGGACGTTTTGCGCATGGGGGCTTTGGTGGAAAACTCATTTCGCCTAAGTCACCAAGCCATGTTTTCCCGAAATCTAGAGGCAGCAAAAGCGATCGCCTTACTCGATAAACAAATTGATCGCTACTATCGCCAAATTGAGTTAGAGTGTGCCACGCTCATGACTCTGCAAGCCCCCGTTGCCCAGGATATCCGTCTCCTGAGTGCCTTTATGCAGTTGGTGCGAGATTTAGAGAGAATTGGCGATTATGCCGAAGATTTAGCCGAAATTGCCATTAAACTATTTCCCTACCCACCTCATGCTTGCCTACCTCAGATTGAGGTAATGTCCCATCACGCCCAAGCTATGGTGGCAGCCAGTTTGGCAGCACTAGTGGATTTAGATGCCACCGCTGGGCAAGCTGTGAAAGAGCTGGATGATGAAGTAGACACGGCCTACGACAGGCTTTATCAAACGTTGGCTTATCAGCGAGATATTCAAGGCGTTGTTGAGCCAATCCTCCTCTTAGTATTGGCAATTCGCCACTTGGAGCGGATGGCTGACCACGCGACTAACATTGGTCAACGAGTCACCTATATTGTTACAGGTCATCGTCACTAAACTTAGTGCCGCTCCCTTGGAAGTCAAACGTCAAAACTCTAACAAAAGTAGACACCTGTCCAGAAATCTATACCAAAAGATAGATGCCTGTTAGAATTTAGGAAGTCAAGAAAATTTGATAGGCTCCCATGTGTAACTGGATAACGCTAGATAAAGAAACGCTAGATCAAGAATGGCAAGAGCGCAATAATCGTCAGTTCTTACGTTATCTCAATGAATCGGACAAAACTCTAGCTCAACAACTGTGGGATATAGCCTATACCTCAGAGTCAATGCGTATGGATTGGCAATATGAGTGTTTGGTAACTAGAGGCGAAACTCAATTAGCGATCGCCCGTTGAAATTGAGGCAACTCCCCTCGCCAAAAGGTAAGCGTCCGTAAGTACGAAGGCAAGATATTGGAGCGATCACACCCGCGAGATCTCCCCTAATAGTACTTTAGTACTTAACCTTCGGATTACCTAAGTCTTACCAGTTCCTAAACTTACAGCCCTAGTATCAGTACCGAAGTTGTAACAGTTGATTTCACTAGACTCTGTCTAGACAGCTTCGATTCTTAGATCAACAAAATGTAAGTTATGGCTCTCAACCGTCGAAATTTTCTACTATTCCTGGGAGCTAGTACTGGAACCATTGCTCTAGGTTCTTGGCAAAACTCTGGAAAAAAATTCTCAATGCCGTTCGCCGACTCAGCCTCAGCGGCTAGTCTGGGAGGGAATGGTCTTAGTTTCAAGCCTGTAAAAGGACCCATTCCTCTGCCAACTGATGGCATGGCACTGACTAAGCAAGTGCAAGATTACAGCACCTTTGAAGTCAAAGACGATTTAGTACTACCGGAGGGCTTCACCTACGACGTAATTGCGGCTTGGGGCGACAAAGTGGGTGACTCTCGCTTTGGCTACAACAACGATTACCTCTCCTTTATTGCAACTGGCAAAGATGAAGGATTTCTGACCGTTAACCACGAGTACATCAGCGCCAAACCCTGGCTTCAGACTTACAAGCAGGTAATTGGCAAATCGCTGCCTTTTGAGGAAATGGAGAGTGCCCTTAAATCGGCGGGTAAGGATGGACTCAATGCTTTTGCGTTACCGGATAGTGACAAGTCTAAACAGGTTGTCCGAGAAATCTCTAAAGAAGCGTTAATCGATTTAGGACTTTCTGTTATCTCAATTCGCCGCGATGCCAGTGGTAAGTGGGTAAGAACGAATTCCCAAGCTGACCGTCGCATTACTGGGATTTCCGGTTTAGAAGATGGGCGTTACCTCAAGGCAACGGGACCGGCGGTAGCGTTATTCCGTAAGACGCAGGTTAAAGGTTATACAGATAAATTAGGCGATCGCATTATCGGCACGTTCAATAACTGTGCGGGTGGAACCACACCTTGGGGGACTGTGTTCAGTGCCGAAGAAAACTACCAAAACTTTGTGCCAGAAGTCGTTAACGCCGATGGCAGCTCCCTTAACCCCAGCAAGAAAGCCTTCTTTGTAGATGCCGAGGAAACCGGAGGTTTGGGGAATGTCTTTGGACTGGCTGGAAATAAGTATGGCTGGATGGTGGAAATCGACCCCGCCAACCCCAATGATTACGGCACCAAGCACACTTGGCTGGGTCGCTATCGTCACGAAGCGGTAGGCATTCGTGCTGAAGCTGGGAAACAGCTAGCTTTTTACTCAGGATGCGATCGCCGTAGCGGTCACTTGTACAAATTTGTCAGCAAAGGCACGGTCAGTAATCCCAAAGATAAAGCCAATTCCCGCTTGTTACAAGATGGGATGCTTTATGCTGCCAAGTTTAACCCCGATGGTACGGGTCGCTGGATTGCCCTCAACCCAGACACGGCTGTTAATCCA
>JALYGX010000392.1 GCA_030776905.1 Cyanobacteriota bacterium
TACCCAACTTTGCTAATCAGGACTTGCGAAACCGCTCATTTAAAGGTCAGAACCTAGACGGTGCAGACTTCAGCGGTTCGGATATTCGAGGTTGTGATTTTAGCCATACTCTGTTGCGAAGCGCGAATTTTGAGCGAGTTAAGGCGGGTCAAACTTCCAGGCAGTTGATAACTTTAGTCGGGATTGCTGTGGTACTGGCTTTGGTAACAGCAAATGCATTCAGCCAAATGATTTTTGGTGTACTGGGGCGGACGGCAGCAGAGCGAGGTTGGTCTTTTGTTATAGCGTTGTACGTCAGCTTGGCGATTGCTGGAACCTTCTGTGCAGCTAGAGCCATAACTGGTAGCAGGCCTAGGGCAGGACGTATGGCTACGATAGTGTCCGGAGTCGCATCTGGAGCTTTGCTAGGTTTTTTCTATGGAGGCAGTACCACAAACAATAATGCGCAAATGGCGATCGCTGGAGCAGTGATGGGAGGATTGGTAATAGCGATCACTATTATTTTCAGAGTTGGCAGTAGATTCATAGCCGTTGCAGTTCTCGTTGCGGGGGCAGTCGCTGGGTATGGGTTTGCCTTCTTAGTTGGAACAATCGCGATCGCTTATCTCAGCGTACAAAAGCTGGTTTGGGGAATTATTTGGGGTACTTTATCAATAGCCTACATCGGTTTAACAGTAACCTCTCTTACTCTGGCAGTTAGAGAAATTAGAGATGCTTGTGGAACCTCGTTTAGAGGTGCTGACCTCACAAATGCTAGGTTTGACGATGCCACACTTCAGAATACTGATTTTCGAGGTGCAGTCGGTTACGAGCAACTCAAAATTCAAAAACCCTCATCCGGCGAACGGGGATTAGCCTAAGTCTAGTTCTGCGGTTCGGCAAGATAGACACTCGTGCGGTAGGTAATATAGAAAAAGCCTTTTTCATCCCGTTTCCGGTCGTACAATTCCTTAAAGCCAGAGATGAGTTGCTGATATGCCTCTCCTTCCTTTGGGATGTAGGAAACGCTTTGTGCCCTACCAATTAGTCCATCTAGGTCTAACTGCTGCCGATAGGTAAAGGTATGACAATGGACATCAGGGAAAAGCGGACTAGCTAGCAATGGGTCTACTGAAACAAAACGCGACTCAGCCGGATGATGATTTGATGCGATCTGAACTAAGCGAGTATAGCCTTCTGTGAGTTCGTCATTACGATCGCGATTATTCCACACTACAGCCAGCCGTCCAGAATGTTTCAAAATCCGGTGAAACTCCCGCAGAGTGGGTTCTGGGTCAAACCAATGAAACGCCTGAAAGCACGTTACTAGATCGA
This sequence comes from Cyanobacteriota bacterium, assembly GCA_030776905.1. Taxonomy (GTDB): domain Bacteria; phylum Cyanobacteriota; class Cyanobacteriia; order Cyanobacteriales; family Coleofasciculaceae; genus CADCTM01. Next base: position 1,315 of record JALYGX010000392.1, read on the forward strand.
TAGATGCATCCGGTAAATTAGTCGCTTCTGCCGTACCATTGCGGAACTCTACTAAGGGATGAGGTGCCGCAGATTCTCTCATTCCGGCATTTGGCTCGATCGCTATTACCTGTACCCCCCGTTGAGCCAAAAGACGCGAGGAGATACCTGTCCCCGCACCAATATCAGCCGCTACCCGTTGCGATGGATTACCCACTCCTTCGAGAATAACTGCGATCGCTTCTTCTGGATAGCTGGGTCGATACTTTGCATAAGCCGTTGCGCGATCAGAAAATCGACTTAACGGATTCATTGCGTGTAGTGGCGTTGCCTCAGAGTTATTTTCGTTCACGAGGGTTACCAATCAATGCTTTTTTGCCTATCTAAATGTAAAACCTAAAGTCTATGCGAGAACAAGAATCCAGCCGTAGATATGATGTACGCTGAGTTGGCTGAGAGAGTGGGTAGGGTGAACCTCTGTTAAGTCAAGTCCAATATGAATTACTTCGAGATACTTTACGCAACAGAGATTTTCATCCTTTTGTTGTGCTTTCGGGCATGGAGTCTATCTAGAAAGTCCTCGCTTCTTTCTCGCCCGATGCCGCAATGTTTGTGCCAATAACGTTGCTTCTCGTTCGGCTTGAAATAAATCTACGGGTTTTGATACGAGGATAAACGAGCCATCTGGCTTGAGTTCAACTTGGGGAACGGCAGCAACACGGTACTCACAGACAGTTGTACTCTTAGAAGAAGACTTATGTGTACCCTGGATAGCTTTCCAGTCTGGGTTAATTTCAGAAGCGATCGCTTTTAGTTCTAATACTGCCGCCTCTAGTTCAGCGGAGAGTTCATTGATGCGTTTGGCTTGATTCTCTAAGCGTCTCACACCTCTCGTCGTTCGTCGTCGTAGCATCTCTAAGGATGACTTGATTGGGAAAGGCAAAAGCAGATTTTCTAGGGCTTTCACCTGTTTTTGTTGAGGTTTCACGGCTACGGGTTGTGAGCGCGTTAGGGCAGGCATTGCAGAACGCTCACGAGGCTCAAGGGTTTTTACCTTCTTTTTAGACGCAGAATGTCGGTTTAGTTGAATGTACTTTGTCTTAACTAACTGAATTCCGGCTTGCAGTTCTTTCATGTCGGGTTGGGGATGGCTACCTAACGACGTTGAGACTTAATAGTACACTTGTACTATTAAAACAGCAAGAATAGCAAAGCAGTAGTTCAGAGCGATCGCGGTGTAAGCTGTACGACTAACTCTTGTGATGGCAGATAGCGATCGCTCTTCAAAGCGAGGGATGAATGCTTTGCTACTTTAGATAAAGTACTGGTTGAACGAACCGGAACCAGCCAGCGAGGAATAAAGGTTATACAAAAACCATCGAACGGCGTGGATGATCCAATAAGCACAACGGAGCATTCGCAAAGGATACTGACTCCGAAATTATCAATCTTATGGTTGAATACATGAAGGAGTTTTTGGAAAAACCCCATTGGCTTTTTCCAGGCTTACCAGTTTGTCCATTTGCCCGGAAAGCACGTCTGGAAAATCGAATTCTTTATAAGGTTCACCGCTTTTCACTTGATGCAGACTTTCTACCCGATTCTCCTGTCGTGAGGATGATTAGCGAGTTCCGTCAAGAAAAATGCTATGAGGTTTTACTGGTAGTCCATCCCGATAAACAGGCGATGACAAACTTTCAGATGCAACAATTTATCGCTCGCCTCAATCAAAAAATATCTATAGCTGGTTTAATAGCGTTTGGTGGTCATCCCGATGAGGGTTTCAATATCCAGGGTGTCCATACCAGGCGAGAACTGTATCTAAATTTTACGGTTCAATGCAAACAACTGGTTAAAGATGCCTCTGATTCGTTATTGAAACGGATTATTACAACAACTGGACGCCAGAAAACCTGAACTATGTTGGTATTCCAAGGGAGAGTAATTGTTCTTAATGATTAACACTTTGGCGATCACGCTGCCGGACGGATTAGCATCCTTCGCCGAAAATATAGGACTCGCTGCGATCATCGTCGCTTCCTTGCTGGCATTAGGAGCATTAGCGTTAGAAATACGCTATCGCCGTCGCCCTGGCAATGAATTGGAACTAACCGCAGGCGACTGGAACCAGGAAGTGTCAGAACCGCAACGGTACAGACTTGTCGGGAAGTTAGAGTTTCGTAACCGCAATCCTTTCCGAGAGGTGATGGTACCGGTTGTAGAGGCACAGGTAAAACTGTTGTCAAAGGCAAGTTTAAACGGTATTACTTGCCAAACTCAGGTGATTCCCCTTCACAAGGATGAGTCCCCAAGACCAGATGATTATTGGTTTGCTTATATTATCAAGCCAAGTGAGAAGACGGGGTTGGAAATAGTGATTGAAATCCGAGGAGAAGACCTCAGTCAATTGCAGACAGCTTGGCTTCAGGTTCACTACGAGACCTATGGTCCTGAAGGACTAGTCTTGAAAGTGCGCCATATCGTGATTCCTCTAAAGTTTCCCAATGCCGATACACCTCTAAACTGGAGACATACCGATTGTGGGGACGTGTTGCCCATTCCAACTCACATCCTCACTCCCCTCGATAACCCAGTAGCAGTCGTTGAGCGTTATGCTCTTCCCCATGCAAAGGCAGGTGATGTAGTAGCGTTGAGCGAGACACCTGTGGCAATTATGCAGGAGCAATGGCGACACCACGCCCAGGTAAAGCCGGGATGGGTTGCCAAGCGGCTATGTCAATTCTTTTATCGCACCTCTAGTATGTCTACGGCTTGTGGTTTACAGACATTGGTAGAGATCAGCGGTCCGGTGCGGGTTATCTTTGCCTTAGCTGTAGGAGCGATCGCTAAGAAGGTACTTGGCATACCCGGTGTCTTTTATCAGTTAGCCGGGGAGCAAGCGCGGCTGATCGATGATGTCACGGGGACTCTCCCTCCCTACGACCAGTTCATCGTTTTGGGACCAACAAATCCCCAACAGGTGGTTGATCGCATTAAGAAAGAAACAGGACTAGCGGCTGCGATTGTCGATGCCAACGACTTGAAAGCCGTCAAGGTTTTGGCTGCAACCGCTGATGTTCCCCCAGGATTTTTAGAGCAAGCGTTGATTAGCAATCCGGCGGGAAATGCCAATGAGCAAACACCTGTGGTTCTAGTTCGCCCTCTCGGCGTTCCTAATCCTCGCCAGGAATTAGCGGCGAATCAAGCTGGATAAAGGATTTAAAAATAAATCTAGCTACTTATTGTGGGGTAGGCATCTTGCCTGCCCCACAAAATTTAGAGGATCTGTTCTTTGGAAATCTATTCTGTTTTTTAAGCACAGCAGAAATAGTGGCGCTAGCCACTTTACAAACTCTCGTTGCAGGTTTTGGTATAACCGTAGAAACTCCCCTTCAATACAAACCTAGGTTTACCCATCCTATTGTCTGAGCTAACACAATTCTCGATCAAAACTTTGTCAGGAAGTGGGAGACAGCTTATAGGTCTTAACACCATGAAAACAAGGTTAAAAAAGTTCTTCAAGTATGTTGGCTTGGGGAGCTTTACCGCTCTTTTGACACTATTGTTGGGATTGGGCGGCTTCGCCACGGTAGCAGGAATCGCTAGGGTTAATGCGGCGATGCCAGATGCACCAACTATCGACTTCTCAACCAGCAAGGCGTCTGAGTTGATGCAAGAGGGTTTACAACATTACCAATCGGGTCAATTTCAGCAGGCAGTGGCAGCTTGGCAGCAAGCAACAGATGCTTTTGCGGCGCAAGGCGATCGCCTTAATCAAGCAATGGGACTCAGCAATCTTGCCCTAGCGTATCACCAGTTAGGACAGTCGTCTGACGCCAATAAAGCGAGCGCTACCAGTTTGCAACTTCTCCAAACTGAGGGCACTAGCAGCAATCACTCACAAATCCTAGCTCAGGCACTGAACACCCAAGGCAAACTGCAACTCGCGCAAGGACGAGCAGAACAGGCGCTCACAACTTGGCAGAAAGCGACGGCAACCTATCAGCAAGTCGGAGATAAAATCGGAGTTGCTCGCAGTTTGATCAACCAGGCTCAAGCCCTAAGAGTCTTAGGCTTCTATCAACGAATCACGGACACTTTAGAACAAGCGAGTCAAATCCTCCAAAATCAGCCTGACTCAGCAATCAAGGCAGGTGGATTGTTGAGCTTTGGGGAATCTCTGCGTCTAGTGGGCGACCTGAAAAAATCTCAGGAGGTGTTGCAGAAAAGTTTAGCAATCGCTCAACAATTGCCATCTCCCCCAGCCATCACGGCTGCCCTACTGAGCTTAGGCAACACGGCTTATGCCCAGCAGAAATTTGAAGATGCCCTCAAGTACTATCAGCAGGCGATCGCTTCTTCTACCTCACCCACTACAACACTCCAAGCACAATTAAATCAACTGCGCCTGTTAATTGAGACGGGAAAAAGGACAGAGGCTCAGGCACTGGCAACGAAAATCCAGCCTCAACTTGCTAGCTTATCTGTCGGTCGGACAGCTATTTATAGTCAGATTAACTTTACCCAAAGTCTGATGAAGTTATGGAGCCAGAAGTCGGAAGTTGGAAGCCAAGACGCTTTTACACCCCAAAGTGCAGCCCAAATCCTGGCGACAGTCCAAAAGCAGGCAAAGGAATTAGGAGATCAACGGGCTGAATCTTACGCCCTAGGCTACCTCGGTCAAGTCTATGAACAGACTCAGCAACGGTCTGAGGCTCAGGCGCTAACTGAGAAAGCCTTACTCTTGGCTCAGTCTAGCAATGCACGCGATATTGCTTACCTGTGGCAATGGCAGTTAGGACGGTTGCTTAAAGCCCAGATAGGAGAGGGAAAGACCAATAGCTCTGCTGATGCTAGTGCGACGCCGCAGGCGCTTCGCGAAGCGAGCATCGCCGCTTATAAGGAAGCAATTAACACCCTTAGCTCCCTACGCAACGACTTAGTTGCAACGAATCTCGATTTGCAATTCTCGTTTCGGGAGAGTGTGGAACCTGTCTATCGGCAGCTAGTCGGATTATTACTGCAACCCCCCCTGGATCTCCCACTGACAAAGGGGGAGTCTGGGGAAGTTAGCCAAGAAAATCTTCAACAAGCCCGTCAGGTGATTGAATCACTTCAATTGGCAGAATTAGACAACTTCTTTCAAGAGGCGTGTTTGACAGCTCGACCCCAACAGATTGACCAAGTTGACCCGAAAGCGGCTGTCATTTATCCCATCATTTTGCCCGATCGCTTAGAAGTGATTCTCTCCCTACCTAATCAACCACTGCGCCACTATGCAACGTCCATAGCCCAAAGCGACTTGGAAAGCCTTCTCAACAAGATGCGACGCTCTCTAAGACGCACCTCCCTCGACCAGGAACGCCTACCGCTTTCTCAAAAGGTTTACGATTGGCTAGTCCGACCCGCTGAATCTGAGCTAGTAGCCAGTGGCATCAAAACGCTGGTGTTTGCTTTGGATGGTTCGTTTAAGAACGTACCAATGGCAGCACTCTACGACGGTCAGCAGTACCTAGTAGAGGAGTACAGTGTCGCCCTAACCCCAAGTTTACAGCTACTCGAACCCCGACTCTTGGCTCGCGAACAAATCAAGGTACTGGTTGGTGGATTGAGCGAAGCAAGACAGGGCTTTTTAGCGTTGCCTGGTGTAGAGTCTGAAGTCAAGCAGATCGAGTCCAATATTCCTACTCAAGTGCTTCTCAATCAGCAGTTTACCAGCACGGCTCTGCAAGACCAGATTAAGGCAGTTCCTTTCCCCGTAGTGCATTTGGCAACTCACGGTCAGTTTAGCTCTAATGCTGAAAATACCTTTATTCTGGCTTGGGATGAACGTATCAACGTTAAAGAATTGGGTGGATTACTGCAAGCGAGAGCACAGAATGAGCGCAAGCCCATTGAGTTACTAGTACTTAGCGCTTGCCAGACGGCTGCTGGTGACAACCGGGCGGCTTTGGGACTGGCTGGTGTAGCGGTGCGATCGGGGGCACGCAGTACCCTCGCAACTTTATGGTCTGTAGACGATCGCTCTACCTCATCATTTATGGTTGAATTTTACCAAGGGCTAGCCCAGTCGCAGGTAACCAAAGTCCAAGCTCTACGTGATGCCCAACTCGCGCTACTGAAGCAACCTGAATTCAGACATCCTTACTACTGGGCACCCTTTGTCCTTGTAGGAAATTGGCTTTAACAATCGACTTGAGAATTCTCCTACAAGCTGATGCTACCGACTACCTCTCTTTAACAGAGATGCGTAATTCATCTAAAGCTTAAAGCGATCGCTTTCGTCTACTAAATTTTTAACTTTTAGTAAAAGCAAGATCCCAGACTTCTCTAAGAAGTCTGGGATCTGAACTGGTGATATATCACAACTAGTTTAGACAGAAATCACCAATACATTTTATTAAGGTCACAACTGAACTACCTGCGTGTCACAAAAATGAACCTGGAGATCGGAGACTATAGTTTCACGCAGCTTTACAGAAAATTAAAACTTCCTTGAAATTAACTATACAAAATCAAGAGAGCTGTACTAAAGTCTAGGAGAATATCTCTATTTTAGGTCAAAGCTTAATTGGTTGTGTAGCTAATTTGCCTGCAAAGGAAATCGAATAAATTCGAGCGTCTACTAACTTACCTGCCAAAGATTTTCTCAGCTTAGTCAATTAACTCTTATCAGGAGATAGCTAGATTATGGTTCAGACAAAACTTTCTCGGTATTTAGCGGTACTCTCAGCACCTCTGTTGTTAGAAGTTCTGATGATTTCTAGCTTTTTAACAACAGCCCAGGCACAGGCTAAAACCCCAACCCAAACGACTAATGAACTCAGGCTAAAAAGAGTAACGTTTGAACCTCGTAAAGATCAACCCGCGCCGACAACGACAATAGGTGGAGGAAGGCGAAACGATGGGATATGTCCGCAAGATAGAAAAGCCTCAGAACAACTTGCCCAAACCAAGCCTCTAGACCAACTTCTCACTCCTCTGTTGCCATCACCTTTCACTGACCTACAGTTAACAGTATCAGGGCATCCGACTTTTCTGGTTTACGTACCTCAAACCTCTGCAAAAGCTGTGGAATTGACTTTGGTAGCTAGGGATAAAGACAACAGCGAGAAGGCAATTTACCAAACAAGTGTGAACTTGACAGGGACTCCAGGCATTGTCAGCATCAGTCTGCCAGCTAC
>JALYGX010000393.1 GCA_030776905.1 Cyanobacteriota bacterium
CGTGGGGTAATGCCCGTGATTCGCTTGAAAATTCGCTGTAGGTGATGCGGACTCATCCCAACCTGTTCGCCGAGGGTCGCCAGGGTGAGCGGACTGTCAAGATTAGACTCAATGTACTGGCAAACTCGCTCAACTCGTTCGGCTTGAGGATTAGGGGTAGTAGCTTTTTGAGGAGTGCAACGCTGGCAAGGACGGAACCCTGCTCGTTCAGCTACTTCTGGTAAGGAAAAGAAAAGAACTTGCTCTCGACGGGGACGGCGAGCAGGACAGGATGGACGGCAATAAATCCTTGTAGAGCGTACCGCATAAAAGAAAGTCCCATCCAAGCTAGCGTCTTTAGCCAATACCGCTTGCCAGTAGTTTTCTGCGTTCGCGACCTGTAACTCTTGATCGATAGCTTGTTCTTGATACACAACGGTCACCTCTTCATGCCATCAATAACGCTAAGGCGAGGTGACGCTGAAATACTATCCGAATCTTGCGGTTAAACTTCCCTAACTGAAACCACGATCGTTGGCTCTTTATCGAGATCGGCATTTCTGATAGCACCCGTTGTCCTTTGTCAGTTGTCCTGTAGCCAATGCTCTAAGGATTCGCACAACTGACGATAATTCTGATTGCAGATTAGATTAATCTTCCAGCAATTCTAAAAGCTGGGCTTCACTCAATTGGATGATTCCTAAGGATTGAGCTTTTTCTAGTTTGGAACCCGCGTCTTCCCCGACAACTAAATAATTTGTTTTAGAACTCACGGAATTAGTAACTTTACCACCCGCTTTTTCAATCAACTCCTTCGCCTCATCTCGCTTCAGCGTAGGGAGCGTGCCAGTAATTACGAAGGTTTTACCGCTGAGCACTTGACTTTTTGGCTCGGTTGTGAATTTTAATTCCGCTGCTAGTTGTAAACCTGCTTCTCTAAGTCTGTCAATTAAAGCTTGGTTTGCAGGCACTTGGAACCACTGCGAAACAGATTGGGCAATTTCGGGACCAATACCGTAAACGCCTTCAATCTGTGCGGCTGATGCTCTTGCTAACTGTTCCACTGTAGGAAACTGTTGGGTCAAAGTTTGAGCATTTACACTACCAACGTGGCGAATCCCTAAACCATAGAGGACTCGTGACCAAGGTTGGCTTTTGGAATTAGCGATCGCTCCTACCAATTTTTGGGCTAATTTCTTACCCATGCGCTCCATCGATGCCAGTTGTTCAGCCGTTAAATCGTAAAGGTCGGCAACTGAATGCACGACACCTTGGTCAACTAGCTGTTGGACAATCTTTTCGCCTAAACCGTTGATATCGAGAGCGTCACGGCCTGCCCAGTGTACAAGTGCCCCTTTGAGGATGGCAGGACAAGAGGCGTTAATACACCGAGTCACCGCCTCTCCTACAGGACGCACTACGGGTTGATTGCATACGGGACAACAACTGGGCATCTGGAAGGGTTGAGCGTCAGCAGGACGGAGTTCTGGCAATACCCGCACCACTTCTGGGATAATCTCACCCGCTTTGCGAACAATTACTGTGTCGCCAATGCGAATATCTAATTCAGCAATGCGATCGCGATTGTGGAGGGTTGCTCGTTGTACTGTTGTCCCGGCTAGTTGCACGGGTTGCATTTCTGCCAAGGGTGTCAGTGCGCCAGTCCGTCCGACATTAACAGAAATATTCTTTACCACAGTCGGGGCTTCTTCAGCAGGGTATTTAAGTGCGATCGCCCAACGCGGAAATTTCTGCGTAAAGCCCAACTCTTCCTGAAGCGCAAACGAGTTGATCTTCACCACTACCCCATCGGTCATATAGGGCAAATTCCGCCGCTCTATATCCCAGTAGTCATAATAATCCCGCACCTCCTCTAACGATGCACAGAGTTTGCGATTTGGATTCACCCGGAAGCCAAATGTTGCCATCAATTCCAGGGCATCCCACTGAGTCCGGGTAACTTCAGCATCATTTTTTCCGGGAATATGCAACGTATAGGGGAAGAAATCTAGCCGTCGGCGATCGACAATTCGGGGGTCTAATTGCCGCAATGTACCAGCCGCCGCATTCCGAGGATTAGCAAATAGCGGCTCTCCGGCTTGCTCTCGCTCCCGATTAATTTGTTCAAACACCTCTAACGGCAAAAAGGCTTCTCCCCGTATTTCCACCACGGCTGGCGGTTTTTCTACACTCAGTCGTAAGGGAATGGAGCGAATCGTGCGGACATTTTGAGTAATCTCTTCACCCGTAATTCCATCGCCGCGCGTCACTCCCCGCACCAAGACACCGTCTTCATAAGTTAGTGCTAAAGCATTTCCATCAATCTTCAGTTCACAGACATATTCAAAAGCCTCTACTTTGGGTGCATAGCGCTGCCAGCGCTCCTGCCACTTGGTAAACTCCTCAATATTGAAGGCATTTTCCAAGCTGTAGAGAGGGATATTGTGCCGTACTGATGTAAATTGAGACGCTGGTCTCTCTCCCACGCGCTGGGTTGGACTATCCGCCGTCACCAGTTCTGGATACTGCGTTTCTAAGTCTTGCAGTTCCCGATAGAGCTGGTCATAGACGGCATCCTCCATGATTGGATTGTCGAGGGCGTAGTAGGCATAACTAGCTTTTTGTAGCAGTTGCCGCAGTTCGTAAACCCGCTGTTTAACTTCAGGCGTTATTTGTGCCACAGCGTTTATTATTCCTCAACGCACATCCGACTCTAGTCTAGCGATAAGACTAACGACCAAAAGCACAAGAAGCGATGGTACTGCTGAATTCTGGAAAGAATTCTCCTTCTAGGGGTAGTAGACGGAGTGCGCCCGTGCCTATCCCACTATTCAGCGACACGTTAAAGACTGGATGAAGTTACTCCAACTCTTGCCAACTCGACAAAGAGCTGGGTAAGATTCTATTAACAGGGTTAACCCGTAATGTCTATCGGTTTACCGGGGTTAGCATCTCAAAGCTTATTTTAAGGAACTGTTGTGTTTCTCTTTCGTTGAGGAGCGAGTGAACTGGCGGTGGGGAGATGGGTGTACAACCTGCCCAATCGCCTATGCTGCTGTGTTTAGCAGTAGAGCCAATGCTTACTTCCAAGTCGAGTGTCCGCACTTTAACGCCCGTGTCAGTACAGCAGTATGCACTATTTACTACTACCACTCCTAAGCTTCTTCGTTGGCATCATCGTTGGTTTAACGGGAGTGGGTGGAGCGTCTCTGATCACCCCAATGTTGATTTTCCTGTTCCAAGTCCCGCCTTCCGTCGCTGTTAGCACGGATGTGGTGGCTGCCACACTCATGAAGGCAATTGGTGGCTTCAAGCACTGGCAGCAGCAAACACTTGACCTACAAGTTGTCACATGGCTAGCTTTGGGGAGCGTTCCTGGTTCACTGACCGGGGTAGGGATTTTATACCTGATCAAGCATACTGGGGTTCTTAACCTGGATGACATTCTACTGAGAGCGAGCGGAGTAATGATTCTGCTCGTTACCTTATCAGCGCTTGCACAATTATTGCTGAAGACTTTTGTGCCGAAGTTGAAGTTACCCACTCTACCCAAGTTTGACTTAAAAACTAAGTTGGGTCGGATTCAGGCGATCGCTGTGGGAGCGATTTTAGGCTGTGTGGTGGGTATGACTAGCGTTGCCTCCGGTTCGATGTTTGCACTCGTGCTG
>JALYGX010000394.1 GCA_030776905.1 Cyanobacteriota bacterium
ATGCTTTATGTCAAGTAAATCTTCGCTTTGTTAAGTATCTGGTAACTCTTGTATCTTCTTGTGTGATCTCGCTTGTGGTATCCCTAGATCAGTTATCGTAAGAAAGACAAGGCAATTCTTAAGTAATTCTTAAGTTTAACCGTGTTCTGATATACATCACTTCACGGCTTCGGAAGACAAGTTTCCCCATACCCCTGCCCAGCACGGGTTTTTACCGAGAAAGGAGATTTCTATGACTCCCACAATGCTGCGCCAGCTGTGGTCTTTAATTGAAACAACCCAAACTAATCTTCTGTTAAAACTGGATGATGCAAGCTTGGTTCAGTGGTTGCTGAAGCAATTCAAACAAGAGCGATCGCTAAATCACGAGGAAATCCACATCTTAAGCGACTACCTCAGCAATCGGTTGGCTCTCATCCGGGATTTAGCTCAACAACGTTAGTTGAGTCACTCAGGCAAGTTTGAACCCTGCTCCTGCTGGCGATAATGCCTGTAGATAAGGCTTTGTGTGCCTGTGAATTTAGCTTTACAAATGACAAATTAGCAAGGCGTTCAACCGCTTGTAAGCTGGTTACTTATTTCTGCCAGCCTGCCCTAGTGCACTAGTAAAAATTTATGCAGACAAAAGCACGGAGTAGTAAGGCGATCGCCATTTTGTTTTAGGGCGCTGCCGATATTCCTGTGATTCAGCTTCGTCGTACAGTGGCTGAAACTAATTACATATCTTAATGAAGCCGAGTGCAAACCTAGCATTCGGTCTTTCTGTGTCTTCGTATTTCTTTGGTTAGATCTTAAGTTGTATCAACAATTGCAACTGTTGCGCTTTCATCCGTATATTATCAACAAATCGCAACAAAACACACATAAAAATGCAGAAGTCTAAAGCTTCTGTGTATTTACTCATTCAAAAGTAGTTACTTCTAAAGCAGAGAGTGTAAAAAGACATTTATGCGTAAAAGCAGTTCCCTGCTGCTAGCCGTCATGCTCCTGGTGATGCCGATAGCAGCTTGTAGAAGCCGTTCCAGTGAAAAGTCGGCTCAGGCAGACACCAAGGGGGCATCAGGCTCAGCTTTGTTCAATAAAATTAAGAGCCGTGGCAAGCTAGTCTGTGGCGTGAGCGGAAACTTGCCAGGATTTAGCTTTGTGGATCAGTCCGGAAAATACTCAGGACTGGATGTGGATGTGTGTCGGGCAGTGGCTGTTGCCCTGTTTGATAACCCTGATGCTGTAGAGTTCCGCAACCTCAATACCAAGGAAAGATTTACAGCCGTACAATCCGGTGAAGTGGATCTACTCAGCCGCAATACCACTTTGACAGCTAGCCGCGAGACTTCTAACGCCATGGATTTTGCTCCCGTCATCTTTTACGACGGCCAAGGCATGATGGTGAAGAAAGACAGTGGAATCAAGTCCTTGAAAGACTTTGAGGGCAAGTCAGTCTGCGTCCAGCAAGGGACAACGAACGAGCAGAACTTGGCAGATACCATGCGTAAAAACAACGTGAAGTATACGCCGATTGTCTTTGAAGAAGTTAATCCCACATTTGAAGCCTATGCCCAAGGACGCTGTCAGGGCGTTACGTCCGATCGCTCCCAGCTTGAGTCTCGCCGCTCGGTGCTACCCGATCCCAACAACCATGCAGTACTTGCAGAGGTGATGTCAAAAGAGCCACTTGCCCCCGCTGTGGCTACGGGAAATCCTCAGTGGTCGAATATCGTCAGGTGGACGGTGTATGCGCTGATTGAAGCAGAAGAGCAAGGAATCGACTCGAAGAACGTCGATCAAAAACTCACTAGTAACGACCCCGTTACTAAGCGTTTTCTGGGAGCAGAAGGGAATCTCGGTCAAGGGCTGGGTTTGAGCAATGACTTTGCCGTGCGGGTGATCAAAAAGGTAGGCAACTACGGCGAGATTTTTGACCGCAATGTGGGTGCGCAGTCGAATTTCAAGATGGAACGCGCTCAGAACAACCTCTGGAGTAAAGGCGGCTTAATGTATTCTCCTCCATTCCGATAGAGGGAAACCATGACTGGGTCGAGTCAACAAGAGCCACGTCAGGGACTCAACTGGAGCAACCCCGCAAGTCTATTGCGGGACGAGCGATTCTGGAAAGTTGCCGGACAGATACTCGTCGTTGTACTGGTTGTCTCTGCGATAGCAATCCTCACAGACAATCTCCTGTACAACCTAGACCAAAAAGGTATTCCCTTAGACTTCGACTTTCTCAACTCCCAAGCGTCCTTCGACATTGGCGAGACACTCATCCCTTATAGCCCGTCCGATACCTATGGTCGGGCGATAGTAGTGGGGCTATTGAATTCTCTGCGGGTGATGGTGCTAGGTATTGTCTTAGCCACAATGGTTGGACTGGGAGTTGGGATTGCTCGTCTGTCTGACAACTGGTTAGTACGCAATCTCGCCTTGGTGTATGTAGAAACTTTTCGCAATGTACCGTTACTCGTACAACTATTTTTCTGGTACTTTGCATTTTTCGTGCCACTGCCCGCCATCGAAAAGCGAATCACGCTACTCGGTTCGATTTTACTAGCCAATCAGGGAATTGCTCTGCCCTGGTTGGTCGCTACAGCCGGAACGGGAATTTGGCTGGGGTTGCTGGCATTGGGAGTTTTGGCAGCAACTTGGCTTTGGCGTTGGCGGACTCGCCTGATGGTAGAGGAAGGAAGTGCGGAAAAACCTGTCTTGTGGGGACTAGGTGCGATCGCACTGTCTGCTCTAATCGCCTTAGTGGTAACCCAGACTGCACCATTCTTCTTGAGTTTGCCTCAGGTAGCCAACAACACGCAATTTCAAGGCGGCTTGGTGATATCGTCTGAGTTCGGCACCTTGCTCTTGGGGCTGACAATCTACACAGCTAGCTTTATCGCCGAGATTGTCAGAGGAGGAATTCAGTCGGTTCCTAAAGGTCAAATAGAGGCAGCACAGGCATTAGGACTCAAACCAGGTCGGATCATGCAGATGGTCATCTTACCCCAAGCCTTGCGGGTAATTATTCCGCCACTCACCAGTCAGTACCTCAACTTGTGGAAGAATTCCAGTTTGGCAGTTGCTGTCGGCTATGCCGATATCTATTCGGTCTCTTCCACGACATTCAATCAAACAGGTCGTGTTTTGCAAGCGATGCTGCTAATCGCGTTTACCTATCTCACAATTAGCCTGACCATCTCGCTTCTAATGAATCTGTACAATCAGACCGTACAACTGAAGGAGCGCTAAGTCTTACTTTTAAATTTTGACGCAGATGGATTCCGTACCCTCAATTGCTCCCCCCATTAGTCCGTCGCTCTCTCCTGTAGAATGGGTGCGAAAAAATCTATTTAGTACCTGGTACAACGGCATTTTGACAGTTGTTTGTCTGCTTGTACTATTCCAGGGACTCAAAACTCTGATTCCTTGGCTGTTCGCACAGGCACAGTGGGCTGTTGTCCAAACGAACTTGCGGCTATTTTTCGTCGGTCTTTTCCCCCAACAATCCTACTGGCGGGTATGGTTTTCGATAGGAATTATTGCGGTGCTCGCAGCTTTATCGTGGGGCTTTTCTCAGAAAAACAGCCGTCTTTGGAGTCGTCCCGTACTATTTGCCCTGAGTATAGTGATCGCCGTTGCAATCTTCCTACCCATTAATTTAACGTCGCGCTTTTGGCTTCTAGCAATAATTGCTGTTACGGCAGCAGGTATTGGGATAGGGCGGCAGTTGCCCCCAAATATTGGTAGCTGGTTGCCTATCGCTTGGCCGGTCTCCTTTTTAATTATCCTGTGGTTTATTAAAGGGGGCTTGGGTTTAGAGGAGACATCAACCAATGCGTGGAACGGTCTGCTACTAACTTTATTAGCCGCCGTCATCAGTATCACTCTCTCGTTTCCCATTGGGGTATTACTAGCTTTAGGACGGCAGAGCAGTTTACCCGTGATACGTTGGTTGTCCATTCTCTACATTGAAGTGGTTCGCGGTCTACCACTAATTGGCATTCTATTTTTGGCTCAAGTAATGCTGCCGTTATTCCTGCCGCCAGAATTCCCTAATCTAGATCGGGTGGTAAGAGCGATCGTGGGACTCATCCTTTTTAGTTCTGCCTACCTTGCAGAGAATGTTCGGGGTGGTCTACAAGCCGTGCCGCGTGGACAATCCGAAGCCGCACGTACTTTGGGATTGAATCCAGCACTGGTGATATTGCTGATTGTTTTACCGCAAGCGCTAAAAGCCGTTATTCCAGCGATTGTCGGTCAGTTTATTGGGTTATTTAAAGATACATCGCTCTTATCACTGTTTGGCTTATTGGAGTTGACGGGAATGTCCCGCTCGATTTTAGCGCAGCCTCAGTTCCAGGGTCGCTATGCTGAAGTCTACGTATTTATTGGGGCGATTTACTGGATTTTTTGTTATTCCATGTCTCTCGCTAGCCGACGCTTGGAGCGGCAGTTAAACGGGGAACCTCTCATTGTTGCAGATATCCCCTCGGAGATTGCATGACAAGTGTAATTAGGTCAAGTGTTTTCCTATAGGTTAAGGTAATGACTCAGCAACCCTTCCTGCCTCTTGAAGATAGCGATCGCTCGGCCGAGCAAAAACCAGCCATCATTGCCCAAGACGTTCATAAATGGTACGCCAGCAACAAGTTTTACGTACTGCGCGGCGTCAGTCTCACGGTGAATCGGGGAGAAGTGGTTGTGATTATGGGACCGTCAGGTTCCGGTAAGTCAACGTTTATTCGTACCTTTAATGCCTTAGAGGAATACCAACAGGGGCGGATTGTAATTGATGGCATTGAACTGTCTCACGACATCCGAAACATCGACGCGATTCGTAAGGAAGTCGGAATGGTGTTTCAACAGTTCAACTTATTTCCTCATCTGAGTGTGCTGCAAAATGTGACGCTCGCGCCTATTTGGGCACGTCACTGGAAAAAGGCGAAGGCAGAAGAAGTGGCGATGCAGTTGCTGGAACGGGTAGGTATTTTAGAACAGGCGAAGAAGTACCCAGGTCAGTTGTCAGGAGGGCAGCAGCAGCGAGTTGCGATCGCTCGTGCTTTAGCCATGCAACCGAAGATTATGCTGTTTGATGAACCCACCTCTGCTCTTGACCCAGAGATGGTAAGGGAAGTGCTGGATACAATGCGATCGCTAGCTCAGACGGGGATGACAATGGTTGTCGTTACTCACGAAGTCGGCTTTGCCCGTGAGGTGGCAGATCGAATTGTGCTGATGGACAGTGGCGTGTTGGTGGAAGAAGCTCCCCCGAAGGAATTCTTCCAAAATCCCAAACAAGAGCGCACCCGCAAGTTCCTGTCCCAAATTCTCTAGTGATTAAGCCCTAATTTTTTAGGTTAAGGAAATTAAATAAGCGATCGCTAAACGCCCCTACTTGATTGTTGCTGGGGGGAAGCTTTGTGGCGGTATCTTCTCATATACAGAAGGAGAAGCAGAAGGAGATACAGGTGGCTCTTTCTGCGGCTGGGCAAGCATAGTTGATACCAAGCTATAGGCAAAATAGGAGGGTATAAGGATTACTGTCAGAGCTGCGAGCGCACCCAGCAGGTTTAGGGGCGTCCATGACGAACCGTAATGACTGCGGTAGGGGTCGTAGGAAAGCTGCTCTGCATCAAGGATATTGCGTAAGGCAATCAAGCGCTTAAATCGTACTCGTCTATCATCGAGTTTTTCTAAGAGAATCCAGCCTGCCGTCGCCTCTTCTTCACACAGCTTTTGCAGAACATCTGGGTTTTGAAATAGGTCATGACTGGCTCGCACGATTTTGAATTCCCAGCCAACCAACTGCTGATCGCTTGGGAATTGCCCCGGACGACTAGACGAGTCAACTTTCCCATTACGGTGCGGTAGCTGTCCTGATTCTGATTCTTCTCTTGATTCAAAACACGTCAAAATTTCTTCCTCCTCCTGCTGTTGCTGACTGGTTACCTTTTGCCCCCAGCGCAGCCATCCACTCACCACTACCACCTGCCAACCCAGATTGCCGATTAGCAGGCTCCACATCGTTACTTCGAGCATTACCTTTTGTAATCCCCCGTAGTTTGGGAACTAGTTGTTGGTTATTGGTTATGGGGTTTTCCAAGTAACAACGAACAACTAACACAAATAACTAACAACCTTCCCCTGGCAAATAGCCTTCCACAACATAATCTGACCCTAGCTGACGCCAACTTACGTTTTCTAAGGTCAGAGCATCGGTCATTGCTGCCAAACCCAAATCCCCTACTGGGGAAGGCGCAACCTTGCCACCGACGATTTTCGGGGCAATGAAGGCTAGGATTTTTTGCACGGCGCGATCGCTAATTGCGCTTGCCGCCAAAATCCCACCACACTCCCATAACACACTAGAAAGCTGCCGCTCGTATAAATACGCCATTACCTGTCGTGGTGTTAGGGGCGTCAACTCCACCACCTCCACTCCCTTTTTCATTAGTTGCTGCTTAAAATCCGGATTGGCTGCTACCTCCGTCAATACTAAGGTCGGGGCGTCAGCGATTTGCCAGAGATGGGCCTCTGCTGGCAGGTCGAGACTGCGACTCATTACTATCCGCAGCGGATTGTGGGCATCCGGATGATGACTGGTGAGGTAAGGGTTGTCTAGGCGTACCGTATTGCCGCCAACTACGACCGCATCGCAAGCTGCCCGGAGTTGATGGACGTGAGTCCGCGCCTCTTTCCCTGTAACCCAAGTGCTGTGACCGCTGATCGTGGCAATTTTGCCATCCAGAGTCATGGCGTACTTCAAAATTCCTAAGGGACGCTTGTAGAGAATGCGATGAATAAAGGCTTCATTGAGTTGGCGGCAAGCGGCTTCTTCCACACCCACCACAACTTCAATTCCTGCACCTCGTAATCGCTCAACCCCACCACCCGACACCCTCGGATCGGGGTCAACCATGCCTACCACGACCTTACCCACTCCAGCCGCCACTAAGGCTTCCGAACAGGGTGGAGTTCGTCCGTAGTGATTGCAAGGCT
>JALYGX010000395.1 GCA_030776905.1 Cyanobacteriota bacterium
GAATACCTTTAATTCCACCTTTCTGATTAATTTCATTTTGAGCCTGAGCAACGCCTCGCAGTATTTCTCTAGCCGAGTTGACATCAGAACCAATGGGAACTGGTGCTGCAATCGTGTAAGATTTTTGGTTGCCAATGCGAGCGTTATTCAGGTATATTAAATTTTCTGGGTCATTACGATTGGTCGCCCGTGCCTTTTCTAACTGTGACACGGCTTCTGTGTAGTTGCCACGAGCGATCGCTTCTGTAGCTGCTCGTTTTTCAGGTGTTGCGTCTGAGGAAATTAAAAGTCTCTCGCCTACACTGATTCGTTCACTTAATGGCAGATTTGATGCCGTTGGTTCATTGGGTGTGTTCGTACCTGGACTAGTCAGGTTTCCTGCCAAATGTCCCCAATCTTTACCACTATTTTTTAGCCACCACAATCCACTCACCACGAGAGCAACGGTGATGATTAAAGAAAGCCAAAGAATTGTCGTTTCGTTTTTTTGGGACATGAACCGTTCCTAATGGCAGGCTGCAATCCTTTAAAGGATACGGGATAGTAAGAGATAAATGAGCCGAAACAGAGCTGTAGAGGCGATTGCTCCTGCTGCCGCTAAAAGTGGCAAAACAAAAATATAATAAATCTTCGGGATGCTATCGTGCAAAAAGGGTAAGAACACCACAACGCCTAGCGTTATCCCAGCAATAATTAAAAAATCAAATTTCTCAATAATGCGGCGAAATTCCGCAAAGATTAGTGCCCCAAGAATCATTCCCCATAATCCAATACTAATTCCTGGTGACGGCAATAAGCTGGTTAGAGCAATCAACAACAACGCACCCTCAAACCCTGTGAAGGCAGCACCTGTTAGTAGTTCTACCAAAGAGAAATTAGAAGTTCTGACTTTAGCATGGGGACTAGAGGGAACTGGCTGAGGATTAACAGGTGTCGGGGCTACTGGAGAAGGGCTGGGCGGTTGAGGGACGGGCGGTATGGCTGTGGTTGGGTAGTTTGGTGGTCGGGGCGGTGGTGGCGTTACGGGTAGTGGGGACGGAGTTGGTTGTGAAGCGAGGGCATCAAGAACATCTTGAGCCGACTGAAAGCGTTGATTAGGTGTTGAGCATAGCATCCGCTCTAAAACAGCCGCTAGAGTGTCGCTGACCTGAGCATAATTTCTCCACTTCCACTGGTTGTTGTAGGAGTCATACAACTCGTCTCCCCTTGGGTCTTTGGCAGTCAGCAACTCAACCACAGTCACCGCAAGAGCATACAAATCACTTGAAGGATAGACTTGATTTCCGCTCATCTGTTCTGGCGGTGCATATCCTGGTGTATAAATTCCGGTTGACCTGCCAGATGGAGACCCGGCTGCTGTCGTTACTTGTTTGACGGCACCAAAATCCAACAAAACCAAGCGCCCCTTACGATCACGCATGATGTTAGACGGTTTAATATCTCGATGAATTGAGCCATTTTCATGGACGAACTTCAGCACCTTCAGGATTTCTTGCAATACTTCCAAGCCTTCTGCTTCGGAAAACTTTCCTTTGGTCTTTAGTTCTGCTTCTAAGTCTTGTCCATCAATAAATTCTTGTACTAAGTAGAAAAACTGGTCTTCCCTCCCCAATTGCCTACTGGGCGTCGCCAAGGGGAAAAAGGCATACAAGTTGGGAATTTGGGGATGAGCGCTTCCGAGTTCCTCTAACGTTTCTGCCTCGCGTTCAAATAAATCTTGAGCGATTTTTAGCTGTTGTAGGTTCAAGTCACCAGAAGGTTGAAATTGCTTTACCACACACTGACGTAAAGTGGGGGTATAGCGATCGCGTGCCAGAAACGCTGCCCCAAACCCGCCCTGACCCAGTAGCTTGGATGGTATGTATCGACCCACTAAAATCAGCGGCATACCACAGGCTGTACAAAACTTCTGTTGAGCCGTTGTCAGCGTAGCCCTGTCATCAAGATCGGGAAAGAAGTTTGTCGGGCGGGCGCAACTGGGACGGGTGCAATAAATTTCCATGTTAGAGAGCGTCTGGACTAAGAAGTAGGCTCTATACAAGCATTGAAAGGCACTCTACAAGTAAGTCGCTGATTTTTTTGTTTATCTTCTCACTTTAGCCTTGAACTTCAAGGCTCACCCCTCAACACCTCAGCCGCTAAAAAACTTAGCTTAACTTCCCGTTGTGTGAGAAGACGTTGCCTTGAGGGTCTCCGATGCCAGCGCCAATGGGCCTACTTCTGTACTTTGCCATCCGTGGCAGGCAAACTCTGGCAAAATCTCGCGACTGAAGGCTTCTGCTGCTTTGGAACGGTAGCGATGGGGGTTGACGATTAAAGACAGCATCCGTTTGACTACTACGTCGTCGATGGTCGCGCGGTGCAGGACGCCCATTTGCAATTCTTTTTCGATCGCTGAAATTGAAACAAAGGAGGCACCTAGCCCGGATTGCACGGCATTTTTAATCGCTTCAATCGAGTTGAGTTCCATCTCAACCTTGAGGCGTCTGGTATCAATTCCGCAGCGAGATAGTACTTGGTCGATCACCTTGCGAATTGTGGATTGGGAGTCTAGGGTAATGAACTGCAATTTGTACAAATCTTCTTTTTGAATCGTACCGACTTTTGCTAAAGGATGAAAGACTGGCAAAATTAGTGCCAACTCATCTTCAGCGTAAGGAAGAATTTCTAGGGTTTCCTGTAAATCTGCGGGAACTTCGCCGCCGATGATTGCTAAATCGACTTGTCCATTCGCAACGCCCCAGGCAGTCCGGCGTGTTGAGTGAACATGCAGTTGCACGGCGACATCGGGATATCGTTGCCGGAACAAGCCAATCATGCGGGGTAATAAGTAGGTTCCTGTTGTCTGAGAAGCCCCGACAATTAACGTACCGCCTTGGAGATTTTGCAAATCTTCAATCGCTCGACAGGTTTCCTGGCAAAGAGTGAGAATTTTTTCCCCGTAGTTGAGAAGAAGGTATCCGGCTTCTGTAAGTTGGGCACGGCGACCGCCTCGGTCGAATAAGGGTACATCTAATTGCCGCTCTAAGTTTTGAACTTGGAGGCTAACGGCGGGTTGTGAAACGTACAAACTATCAGCAGCACGTTTAAAACTCCCCTCAGCAGCGATCGCTTTGAGAATACGGAGTTGATCTAGAGTGAAAGGAAGGTCAGACATACGGCTATACCTGAGAGAAAGGAGCAACTGAAACAACCAAGGACTAGAGAAGAGTGAACTGTTAGCTCAAGCCATAGATTGCCCCCAATAAACGAATGTGTAAGCCTCTGCTGAAATCGACAGTAACATACCAAGGGATCAACTCCCTCTCCAATCCTTGCTAGGATGGAATGTTTGAAGAATCTACTTTAATTTATATGAAGTCCTCGGATTGGCTGACATCCAGCCACTTTGTGATGGCTGGATTACTGGTTGGGTTTGCGATCGCGCATAGTGGTTTAGCCGCACTACGCCCTTGGGGCGAACAACGTATTGGTGCGAGGCTCTATCGGGTTCTGTTTGCCCTCGTGAGTCTCCCCTTTGCAGTTGTATTAATAATTTACTTTTTTAATCACCGCTACGATGGCTTGCAACTTTGGCAAGTCCAGGGAACTCCTGGTATTCAAACCGTTGTTTGGGTGCTTTCAGCGATTTCTTTTCTGTTTCTGTATCCAGCGACGTTCAACTTGCTGGAAATTGCCGCCATCCAAAAGCCACAAGTTCACCTATTTGAGACAGGGATCATTCGGATTACTCGTCACCCCCAGATGGTTGGACAAGTAATCTGGTGTGTTGCTCATACCCTGTGGATTGGTACTTCGTTTACGCTATTGACTTCTATTGGTTTAGTCCTGCACCATCTTTTTGCCGTTTGGCATGGCGATAAACGCCTCTTCGCCCGCTATGGTGAGGCGTTTGAGGCAGCAAAAGCTCGCACCTCTGTTATTCCCTTCCTGGCGATTCTCCAGGGACGGCAGCACTTACAATGGGAGGAGTTTGCTCGTCCTGCGTACTTGGGTGTCATCGGCTTCATCGTGCTGTTGTGGTGGGTACATCCCCTACTCATTCAAGCAACAGCAACGATTAACCTGTAATACATGTATTACGATAACTCGTCGATATGTAATTTAAGTATTACAGGTACTTTTCTTGCTCAGATGATCCCAATTGGATGTAGCATGATCCCAAACAATTGTAAAAAAGCGATATATTTCGAGGGAGCATGGTGTTGTCTGTAAACGAGCGGACTTTTAGACAAGAAGTTTTAGAATCTTCTACACCCGTTCTGGTCGATTTTTGGGCACCTTGGTGTGGGCTATGCCGCATTATTCACCCAATCCTCCGAGGATTTCAGTCAGACTGGAGCGATCAAGTCAAGTTGGTGAGAGTAAACGCCGATGAGAATCTCAAGCTTGCTACAACCTATCGCATCAAGTCTCTGCCCACGTTACTCTTTATCGAGGATGGTCAGGTGATTCAGCGACTTGACGGTTTCCAGGGGCGGGAGGATTTACAAATTGCACTCAAAAAACTGATGCTAAGTTCTTTACCCAAGTCAGCCTAGGGCTTCTTTAAACAACCTCATACTTAGGCTAAAGACTAGACAAGAGCTATGCTATAGGGTCTTTTCTCAAAGGTATGAGGTTAGTTTTGCCTGAGTCCCAAAGGCTTAGCTCAACACACAATCTTTAATAAACCAACATTAGTTTTATCTATGTATGACCATCGGTATAAATCATCAACCGATGGTTTTTGTATTGTATGGGTGCTTTGACAATTACTTCTAAAGGTTAGAGTTAGCCTTTTTTTTTTAGTAGGTATATGTCACTGTAGTAACGGTTTGCCAAAATAGTAAAGAAATCTAAAGTAGGCTGTCTTCAATGGAACCGCTTTACCAATATGCCTGGTTAATTCCAGTCTTGCCCTTACTAGCAGCAATGCTGGTAGGACTAGGACTAATCTCATTCAACAAAGCAACTAATCGTCTGCGGCAGTTGAACGCCGTGTTTATTGTCTCCACTTTGGGAGCTTCGATGGCTCTCTCCTTGGCGTTGCTTTGGAGTCAATTTCACGGGCATGAGCCATTTACTCGCACTATTGAGTGGGCAGCTGCCGGAAATTTTCACTTAATGATGGGCTATACAGTCGATCATTTGACCGCTTTGATGCTGGTGATTGTGACAACCGTAGCCTTGTTGGTAATGATCTACACCGACGGCTACATGGCTCATGACCCAGGATATGTTCGCTTCTATGCCTATTTGAGTCTGTTTAGCTCCTCAATGTTGGGTTTAGTCGTTAGCCCCAACTTGGTGCAGGTTTATATTTTTTGGGAACTGGTGGGTATGTGTTCTTACCTGCTAGTTGGATTCTGGTATGACCGCAAAGCCGCAGCAGATGCTTGTCAAAAAGCCTTTGTTGTCAACCGTGTCGGTGACTTTGGTCTACTGTTGGGAATTTTGGGGCTTTACTGGGCAACGAATAGTTTCGAGTTTGATGTCATCGGTAGCCGCCTACAAGACTTTGTTGCCTCCGGTTACATCAGCGGTGGTTTAGCTGCCCTGTTTGCGATTTTGGTGTTCTTAGGACCAGTCGCGAAGTCAGCACAGTTTCCCCTCCATGTCTGGCTTCCTGATGCGATGGAGGGCCCAACGCCAATCTCAGCCTTGATTCACGCCGCGACGATGGTGGCGGCTGGGGTGTTTTTAATTGCGCGGATGTATCCGGTATTTGAAGGCATTCCCGTGGTCATGAGTGTGATTGCTTGGACGGGAGCATTTACAGCGTTTCTGGGTGCCTCGATCGCAATTACTCAAAATGACATCAAAAAAGGTCTCGCCTATTCCACCATCTCCCAGTT
>JALYGX010000396.1 GCA_030776905.1 Cyanobacteriota bacterium
GTAATCAGCGTCAGGCGTACTCCTGGCAACAGTTTCATGCCGAACATCCTGAGAGCGATCGCATGAGTATGACCGCCACCAATTAGCACTAAGTCTTTTACAATCGGATGGGTTGCCTGCTGCATCTGCTAAAGCCAGCTTTTCATGTTCGCTTCTGAGATCATGGTAGTTGCGTCACCCAAAAAGTGCCGAGTTATTACCTGTCGTGGAGTGTAACTAAGGCAAAATGCTTTCTTGTCTCAGCACTCGTTACTCAGCACTCCGCACGATTTTCAGGCTAAACTACGCTCTGTTACTGGCAACAGGAGAGCGTCTAACCCTATGATCGACCTTTACACTTTTACAACACCCAATGGTCGCAAGGCTTCCATCATGTTGGAGGAAGTCGAGCTTCCCTATAACGTCCATAATATTGACATTACAAAAGGTGACCAGTTCAAGCCAGAGTTTGTGGCAATTAATCCCAACAGTAAAATTCCTGCAATTGTCGATCAAGACACTGGCATCACGGTTTTTGAGTCTGGGGCAATACTCATCTATCTAGCTAAGAAAACAGGTAAACTATTGCCAACTAGTGATAGAGAGCATTTTCAAGTATTGTCTTGGTTGATGTTGCAGATGGGGAGCGTCGGACCCATGTTAGGGCAATTAAACCACTTTAAGAAATTTGCTCCCGAAAAAATTCCCTATGCAATTGAGCGTTATGAGAAAGAAAGTTTACGGCTTTACAGTGTTTTAGACGGACAACTCAAAGAGCAAGAATTCCTCTGTGGTAATTACTCAATTGCCGATATTGCCACGTATCCCTGGATTGCGCTTTATGAATGGCAGGGGCTAACGCTAGACTCCCATCCCCATCTCAAGCGTTGGGTAGAGACGATCCAACAGCGTCCGGCTGTAAAGCGAGGTATGGCAGTACCTGCCTAGGCGTAGTACTAAACTATCCTGACCTTTTAGGGCTTGTCCAAAATAACTCTGTCTTTTGAGGCGTTAGCAATAGGGTGGGTGCTGCTCACCTGATTGGACAAGTCTATAAATATAAAAAATTGCCCTGACTTCTGACAGCCAATTTATCTCGTTAGAAGCACAAAACAGTGAGCAATTATTTTAAAAATTGTTATTTTTATCAAATTGAAACTTAATTAATGTGAAGCCTAGGCTCATCCCAGCAAAAGGCTACTCTTTGCTAGTTATAATCGCTTTCTGGGCAAGCGTTGCTGTTGAATAGCCGAGTCTGTATCTTCTGCCTCAGGCTCTTTAATCTATAAGCTAATATGGGCAAGTCTCCATAGTTGAGCCATTAGGTTCCATCTCTTACCGAGTACGCCCTTAGGGAACTTGCCAGCCCCTGTAGGAGAGAGAACTCAGTAAAGCTGGAAGTGGTTCATTACAGTTTTCACAGGTGTAGCCGATGAACAGTAATTCCGCCTCTTTCTCATTCACAGGTCTGGCACTCAAAATTGTCGGGCTAGTCATGATTGTGTCTTCCCTATTGGATTACATCCTCATGACAATTCCTTTTAATCCAGGAGCGAGGGAGTGGCAGATTGCCTTAACAACTCAATTTGTTGACCGGGGTATTATCCCTCTGGTGGGTATTGTCTTTGTGTTGTTAGGCTATCTAGTTGACAACAATAGTGCCGCACCAAAGTCCCGGGTACAAGATTTAAGATTTTGGGCACTGATAATCTCCAGCGTATTGGGGTTAATTTATCTGCTGCTAGTACCACTGCACTTCAATAATGTTTACGCGCAAAGTAACCAAGCTCTAGAGCAGATTAATCAAAAAGCCTCTCAAGCTGAGACTCAACTAGAAGCTCAAACTAAGCAAGTCGATGAGCTTATCAAAAATCCGCAGAGACTTGCAGAATTAGACAAAGCGATCGCTAGTGGTCAAGTTCAAGGAGAGCAGCTAGCTCGGCTGCAAGCCCTTAAGCAACAATTGGATACGTTCAAAAAAGACCCAAAAGCCCTTAGCTCACAAGTTGATACCGCTAAAAAGCAAATTAGTACGGGCAAGCAAGATGCTGAAAACCGAGCCAAAACCGAAGCCTTGAAGTTGGGTCTAAGAACGGGTCTAAGCAGCTTGTTTTTAGCAATTGGGTTCATTGCCCTTGGTTGGACAGGATTGCGTAGCTTAGGCGGTTAATAAGCAAGCCGTCGCCAAGCTTAGACACCCTAAATCGTTGCTAACAGTGCCGCTAACTACCTGTTCAGCACTCATCCTTCATTATTGTCCATTTCCTTGACTCAAAAGTTTTAGATTTTAGATTTTAGATGGGAAAAAATAGATAGGTCGCCCACCCCGGCTTAAATCGCGAACAAAACATCAAGCTACGTTGCCTCGTTGTTTAAAGAGCCTGGATTACTACTTAAGAACCGATCTAAAATCTAAAATCACAAATCGTTGAAGGTCCCTATCCTATATCCGGTTCGCCGCGAAAAAGTATTAGCCTTAGTCTGTTAAAATGTAAATTGCTATACCAGTTTTTTTAAATAATCTTCATGCACACTCTCGATGTCCGGTTCGCGGCATCGGTAACCGCCTCAAGTCTTCTTCGATGTCGGAAAACCGAACAAAAAGTGGAGGAAGCCGAACTTCAACAGCGACATCGTCACTTGCAACAATTCTTTACAAGCTTTACAAATAGAGATGGAGCCTTCTACCAGGAGTCTTGCTCTATGGGGCAACTCAGCGTACTTGAGCGGAAACATACCTCCACTCAACGGCGAGTTCTTCGGCTCCCCTTAGAAGTTTGCCTGGTTAAGGTTTACCAGCTTGTCCAGTACAAGCTCATACCCGTGAGTGGAGTGGCAATGACAGAATTTTTAAGCGCCCTTGTAAGGAGAGTTGGTGCTCTGTGATCCAACGTATTAAGCAGGACTTAAAGAATGACCTAATTGCAGGTCTTCTGGTAGTGATTCCTCTCGCTACCACGATTTGGCTAACGATTACGATCGCTAGCTGGGTGATCAATTTTTTAACCCGCATCCCCAAGCAAATCAACCCCTACGATAACCTGCACCCGATCCTCGTCAATCTGCTGAATTTGTTGGTGGGGTTGACTGTGCCACTAATGTGTATTTTGCTGATTGGCTTAATGGCCCGCAATATAGCAGGACGCTGGTTGCTAGATTTTGGGGAGCGGCTTTTACAGGCAATTCCCTTAGCGGGTTCTGTCTATAAAACCCTAAAGCAGCTCTTAGAAACGCTTTTAAAAGATTCTAATGGGAAGTTTCGTCGCGTAATTTTGGTAGAGTATCCCCGCCAAGGGATATGGGCGCTAGCTTTTGTCACAGGTGCGATGAGTAGTGATATTCAAGCTCAAATGACGCGCCCAATGTTGAGCATTTTTATACCCACAACACCTAATCCCACAACAGGATGGTATGCCATTGTTCCAGAAGACGACGTTATCAATCTTTCCATGTCTATAGAAGACGCTTTTAAGGTGGTAATCTCAGGTGGGATTGTCAGCCCTACGGGGTCTTCAATCCAACTCCCACTCCAGACACCTTATACCAAGAAGCAACTGGAGCAACCTCTACCTGAGATGAGGCGACCCGTTTTACCTACAGAAGAAAGCTGATAGAGGATTTAGGAGTCCCCACCTGCGAGGCTTGAATCGGTCTAACCTACCTAGGCTAGCCCTCACCCTTGAGTTTCCCTGACTTCCAAGCCGGCAGAATTAACCTGGTGCGCTACCAAAGCGTCGGGGCAAGAGGTGGAAATTGCTAAGATAATTTAAGTTGCGCTAACTCCTAATCTTTACTTCTCTCTCTACTCTTTAATCTGTATATTTTTTTACTTTGGTAAACCGAACTTATGCAACCCCGCAGAATTGCCCGCGAACTCACTCTTTTAGGTCTCTCTCAAATGCCTAACAGTCCTGAGCGACTGGAAACCCAGCAGCTAAATAATCTGATCCTCGCGGCAGTGCGCACCCTCACTGGTGAAATTCAAGAAGCGTTAGAGACGGCGGCGGCAGAACTCAGAAGAGGAAGCGATCGCATCTTGACTAGCGAAACTCGCGCTAGTGACGTGCATAGTGCTAAAGCAATGGTAGTTGATGCCATTGACCTAACCGAGAAAGCCATCAATCGCCTGGGAACGGCGGTAGAAATCCCGGAAGTCATTCAACTATCTAATCAGCAGGAAGTCCGCAGCTATGCCTTAGAACTTCTCAAAACCATTAACCGCAGACAGGTTGAGATTGATGAAACGTTGAACCAAGCTCTTCAGGATTGGCAGCTAAACCGCCTGCCTCGAATTGACCGAGATATCTTGCGGATTGCTGTAGTCGAAATTTCATTTTTAGGTGTTCCAGAGCGAGTCGCCATTAACGAAGCAGTGGAACTTGCCAAACGCTACAGCGATGACGAAGGTCATCGATTTATCAATGGTGTATTGCGCCGCGTCACTGACCGCATTAAAGCTGCAGCCCGCCTGCAATAGTTATACCCTTATGAGTCGGCTATATCTTAATAGCTAGTAAAGTAGCCGTAGCTCATCCATATAACAACGGTATTGTACAGAAAATTTTTTATAGTTGTATTCATAAATTGACACTGGTAGTTAAGTAGGTG